>JASLXG010000229.1 GCA_030740435.1 Alphaproteobacteria bacterium
TCACCAACCCATGGAATCTCCCCCATCAAGGGGGAGGGATCCGGCACCGGCCGTCACATTCGGCACCGTTCGAATCCCCCTCCCCCGATTCGGGGGTGGGAGGGGAGGGGGTAATCACCGCACCCTCAAGCCCGGCCGCCAAAGAGGTCCGGCGGGTCGGCCTCGGCGGCCGGGCAGAGGTCGCTTAGTCCCACTCCGATGAGGCGGAAGTAGCGGCCGTCGGCCTCACGTGCGATGAGGTCGGCGGCGTGTTCGTAGATGACGTCCGCCTGCTGGGTCGGGTGAGGCAGACGGCGGTTGCGCGTCAGCACCTGGAAGTCGGCGGTCTTGAGCTTGAGCACCAGCGTGTGCCCGGCTACTTGGTTACGCTCCAGGCGCCCAGCGACGCGCTCGCATAGCGGTTTGATGACGCGGCAAAGCTCCTCGGCGGTCGCGATGTTCTGGGCGAACGTGGTTTCGGCCGAGATGCTCTTGGCGGCACGGTGCGACGTCACCTGGCGCTCATCCACGCCCTGGACGTAGCCGGCCAGGCGGCGGCCGAACTTGCCGAAAGTGGTGACGAGCTGGGACTCGGGCATGGCCTGGAGCTCTCTGATCTCGGTAATTCCCAGGTCGGCCATCTTCTTGGCCGTGACGGGGCCGACGCCGTTGATCTTGGCCACCGGCAGCGGCGCCAGGAAATCCCGCGCCTCGGCCCGGCCGACCAGCGAAAAGCCGCGGGGTTTCTCCAGGTCAGAGGCCAGCTTGGCCAGGAACTTGTTGTAGGAAAGCCCGATCGAGACGGTGATGTTGACGTGGCGCTCGATGCGTAGCGCCGTTTCGGCCAGGACTTGGGCGGCGGGACGGGGATCGAGGCGCACATCGGGCGACAGATCCAAATACGCTTCGTCCAGCGAGACCGGTTCGATGCGCGGCGTGGCGGCCAGGAAAATCTCGCGGATCTGGCGGCTGGCGCGCCGGTATTTGGCCATGTCGGGCGCGATGACCACGGCGTCGGGGCACATCCTCAGGGCCTGGAACATGGGCATGGCCGAGCGCGGGCCGAATTTGCGGGCGATGTAGCAGGCCGTGGTGACGACGCCGCGGCCGCCGGGGTGGCCGACGATCAGCGGATTGTCGCGCAGGCTGGGATCGTCGCGCTTTTCGATGGCGGCATAGAAGGCGTCGCAGTCGATGTGGGCGATGTCGAGATCCATAAGCTCGGCGTGCCGCAGCAGGCGGCTTGCGCCGCAGCCGGGACAGGCGGCAGCGCTTTCGTCGGTGCTTTCGAGGCAGACCCGGCAGAGTCCCGGCATCGCGTCGCCTCGTTCAGTAAAGGAACATGGGCTTGGCCAGGGCGTGCCGCACGATCGGCCGGTAAGCCTCGGGGTCGTAGAACTCGGCCACGTCGACGCGCTTTTCGCCCTGGATGCAGGTGTCGGCCGGTACCGTGGTGTAGTTGCCGTTCTGCAGCGCCATCATCAGGCCCGAGCGGCCCTTCAAGAGCTCCTGCATGGCCAGTTGGCCGTAGATCGTCGCCACCATGCGGTCCAGCGCATCGGGCGGGCCCGAGCGCATCAGGTAGGCCAGTTGCTGGTTGATGGTGGCGATGCCGGTGATCTCCTTCAGGGCGTCGCCGATGGTCTGGCCGATGCCGCCCAGCTTGCGGTGCCCGTAGGCGTCGGCCTGGCCGCTCTCGACGATCTTGCCGTCGGTCAAGCTGGCGCCTTCGGAGACCACCACCATGGCATAGCGGCTGGGATTGGCGTTGCGGTCGCCCGCCACCAACCCGGCCAGGCGCTCGACGTCGACCGGCACCTCGGAGATCAGCGTGCGGTCGGCATCGGCGAGGTAACCGGTGATCAGGGCCGTCTCGCCGCTGTTGCGGCCAAAAAGCTCGATCACGGCGATGCGTTCGTGGCTGCCGGCCGGCGTGCGCAGCGCGTCGACGGCCAGCACGCTGCGCGTGATGGCGGTCGAGAAGCCGATGCAGTAGTCGGTGCCGAAGACGTCGTTGTCCATGGTCTTGGGCACGGCGATGACGCGCAGGCCCTGGTCGTGAAGGTGCGCCGCGTAGGACAGCGTATCGTCGCCGCCGATGGCGATCAGGGCATCGATGCCCAGGTGCTCGATCACCCGCAGTACATGGGGCGTGCAGTCGATCAGGCTGCCGTCGCCGGGATCGAGCGATCCGAGAAAGGGCGGCAAGCCGTCCGGCTTGACCCGGCTCGGCTGGGTCCGTGAGGTGTGCAGGAAGGTGCCGCCGCTGCGGTCGATGGTGCGCACTGTTTCCCGCGTCAGCGGCTGCAGCCAGCGTTCCTGGCTGTCCTCGTCGTCGGGGTTGAAGTTGAGCGGCCCGCCCCAGCCGCGGCGAAAGCCGACCACGGTCCAATCGTTCTCGGCCGCTTCGTTGACCACCGCCTTGATACAGGAATTGAGGCCGGGCACGTCGCCGCCGCCGGTCAATATGGCCAGTTTCATGATCGGATTCTCCAGATTTCGGCGCCGCCTCCGGGATCGGCCCTATTGTCGTTCATCGCCCGGCATTCTCAAGTCCGGCGTTTCACTCGTGGCGGGATGTGGGATAGTCTCAGCGCCTTGAATCACGGATCGGGAGTACGACATGGCCCTGGCGGACTATTTCTCGGTGACCTATGCCGAAGCGCGCAGCCGATTTCTCGAGGCCGCGGCGGCCGCCGGAGCGGCGCAAAAGAGCTACCCCCATCCCCTGAAAGGACCCGATGGCGGCGAATTGGCCACCGACGTGGCCTGGTTCGGGCCCCGTGATGCCTCGCGGGTGCTGCTGCTGTCCTCGGCCACCCACGGCGTCGAGGGTTTCTGCGGTTCGGGCTGCCAGGTGGGATTCCTGAGCACCGGCTGGCAGGACGGCCTGCCGCCCGACACCGGCCTGCTTTACGTTCACGCCCACAATCCCCACGGCTTTGCCCACCAGCGCCGGGTGACCGAGGAAAACGTCGATCTCAACCGCAATTTCGCCGACTTCAAGCAGCCGCTGCCCGCCAACCCGGGCTACGACGAGATCCATCCCTGGCTGGTGCCGGCGGACTGGGAGGGCCCGGCCCGGAGCAAAGCCGACGCCGCCATCACCGGCTATATCGAAGAGCATGGCATGTTCGCCTTTCAGGCCGCGCTTTCCGGTGGCCAGTACAACCACGCCGACGGCATTTTCTTCGGCGGCCAGGAAAAAACCTGGTCGAGGCGCACCATCGAGGCCCTGGCCGAGGAATGGCTGGGCCAGTGCAAACATCTGGCCGTGATCGACTTCCACACCGGCCTCGGGCCGCGCGGCTTCGGCGAGCTGATTTGGTCCGATCTGCCGCATGGCGTGGGCTACGACCGGGCCCGGGCCTGGCTGGGCGACGAGGTCAAATCGCCCGAAGCCGGCGATTCGGTCTCGGCCGTGGTCAAGGGCACCATCAAGAGCGGCTACGCCCAGGCCGTGCCCGGCGCCGAGGCCACCATCATCGCCATCGAATACGGCACCCTGCCGCCACTCGACGTGCTGCAGGCGCTCAGGGCCGACAACTGGCTGCACCTGCATGGCGAGATCGATTCCGATCTCGGGCGCGCCATCAAGCGCGACATCCGGGCCGCCTTCTACGGTGAGGACGAGGAATGGAACGCCATGGTCTGGGAGCGCGCCCAGGAGGTCACCGGCAAGGTGCTGCGGGGCCTTACCGGGGACTGAACGAGACTCGCGGATTCAGTAAATTTTCATGGTTTTGAGCTAGCTTCCGCCTCCGCCCGGAGCCCGGTCCGGAGCGCAGAGGTGCAGTTATGAGAGGACACGACCACGGCGAAAGCTATGTTCTGATCGGTGATCCCCTGTCGGAAGCGGGCATGTCGGTGCGCAACATATTCCGCACTATCGGCTTTCGTGAAATCGAGGTGCGTCACAGCGCCAAGCGTCTGTGCGAACACCTCGACACCACTGAAACCGACCTCCTGGTCAGCGAGGTCGACCTGCGCGACGGCGACACCTGCGAGATCGTCAACTCGCTACGCCACGGTGAGGTCGGCCTCGATCCCTTCGTGCCGGTGCTCGGCCTGACCTGGAACGCCACGCCCGAGACGGTGCGCAGGGTGGCCCAATGCGGCGCCGACGGTCTGGTGGCCATGCCGGCGCTCGGCGATCGTTTCGGCGCCGCCGTCGCCGCCCTGATCAAAAAGCGCAAGCCCTTCGTCGTCACCACCGATTACGTCGGCCCCGACCGGCGCGGCGACGAGGAGCCCCGCCCCGGGAGCCAGCAGGTGCCGCTGATCCCGGTGCCCAACGCGCTGCGGCGCAAGGCCACCGGCCTTCCAGACGCCATTCCCTTCGACAAATGCCTGACGCTGGTGCGTGAACAAAAGGCGGAGCGCCATGCCTTCCAGATCGGCTGGCTGACTGAGCGCATAATCGATCACTTCAGGGGGCGCGAGGCGGCCAAGGACATCCGCGGCCATCTCGACAAGCTCGAGCAGGTGGCGCTCGACCTGGTGCAGCGCATCACCGACACCTGCTATGCCCACCAGGGCGAGCTTTGCCGCTCGTTGGTCCGAGTCTCGAAGGATCTGGCGACGGCGACCGAGCCCGGCGAGAGCGATCTCGAGTTGCTTAGCGAGTTGGCCAAGGCGCTGCAACTGGCCATCCATTCCGACGACGCCTCGACCATCGAGGCCGCCCGCGACATTTCAAAAGCCGTCGACGCCAGACTTTAGGGCGGCAAGCGAGGGCATCCTGTCATTCCCGCGCCTCGTCGAGGTAGGCGCGCAGGCGTTGCAGGAAGGGCAGCGCCCGGGCGAAATCCCGGACCGGAATGTGGGCCTCGATTTCCGCCAGCTCCGGCCCCAGCGCCTTGATGGCGCGATCGCGCAGGCGGCGGCCTTTGTTCGTCAGCGCCACCCGTTTGGCGCGGCCGTCTTTTGGGTCGGGGCCAATCTCAACCAGGCCCCGTGCTTCGAGCCTTGCCAGCGTGTTGGTCATGGCCGCCTTGGTCACCTGGAAGGCCCGCGCCAGCTCAGTCGGCGCGCGTTCACTGCCGAGCCGGGCGAAGTGGTTGAGGACGCCAAAGTGCGAGATCTTGAGGCCGTCCGGCAGCACCCCCTCCAGGCGCCGCCGGGCCAGTTGCTCGATGATGCCGATCTCGTTGAACAGCGTGAAGATCGGTGGATCTTGCGGCGGCTCGGCCATCATGCCTTTTGTAACTTGCTTTCCAGTGGCCAGCGCGGGCTGGGCGCCACTTCGGGACCATAGCCCAGGCGGCCGAACATTTGCAGCCTTTGGCCGGGGCCGGCCAGTTGTTCGTGAATGCGAGCGTAATGCGGCTCCATTTCGGGGTATTCCTGCAGCGCCTGGCTCAAGGGGTGCAGGCCCAGGCCAAGCTCCGTGGCCTTGAGGTTGAGGCGCAGCCAGGCCCGGCCGGCCGCCAACTGGTCGAGCCGGCCGTTGCCGGAAGTTTTGAGCCAGACGTAAGCCATGGCCGTGCCGGTGATCTCGCGATACATGTCGAGGCCCTGCTGAAAAGCCGTCGACTGGGGGTCGGCCAACGACTGCCTGGTCATCAGGCCCAGTTTGTTGAGGGTTTCGAGAAAGGGGCCGCCGAGATCGATACCATCGGGATTGGCCTCGATCTCGGCCTTGCCCAGCCGCATCAGGCGGACGCTTTCGAGATAGGTGCGCGGCGTCTCGATCTCGATCTTCATGGCCTGCCAGGTAAGCTCGCGCAACTCGGCCACGGGCCGCTTTTCGTTTGTCGTTTGCACCACCACGCCGGTGCCGCCAGCGGCCGCCGCAAGTTGCCCCAGCGCCCTGTCGGCGACCGGCCGCGTGGTGTCATAGGGCTCCTTGTTGCTGCGCCGCGCGAGCACCTGGCGGAACAGCGGATCGGACTTGCCGCCAGCCTTGTGGAAGCGCACCCGGGCGATGGGCCGGGTATCCAGGTTGGGCTCGGGCTGGCCTTCGGGAAAGGGCAGCACCTCGGCGCCGATTCCTTGCTCGGCAGCAGCCAGGGCCAGCAGCTCGAGAAAGCAGCCGAGACCGATGACGATCTGGCGCTGAAAGGGATCGGTCTCGGGCAAGACGCGGTCGGGATGGCAAAAAAGCGTGAGTTCGCCGTCCTCGCGAAGGTCGATCAGCCAGGGTTGGCGGTTGTGCGGGTTGGGTGCCAGGATGGCGTAGGAAAGGGCCTTGAGGCGCGGGTCGGCATAGCCGTTGCCGGCCGCCTGCCAGGGCGCCAGCGCCCGGCTCGGCGAACGCGTCATGAGAAAGGCGCCGCCGCCGGCCGTCAGTACCAGGGCGGCGGCCCCACCCAGCTTGAGCAGCGAACGACGATCGAGGGCCATGATTTTGCTCCGGTGAAGTGGTTTAACGTTTAATTATATAGTTAAACGTTAAACAATATGCAAGGGCAAAATCGCCTCACCCGCCTTGCCGCGCCACGAAGGCGGCGGCGGCGGCTTCCATGGTGAGGAACTCGGCGCCTTCCTCCTTCAGCGCCGTGATCAGCTTGTCCATCATGATCATGCGGTGGCCGCGGCCCGAGCAGAAAGGATGGAAGGTGTAGGTCATGATGCCCCAGTCGAGGTTCTGGCGCAGATAGCGAAAATCGTCGATCCAGTTGCCCAGCACGGCCTCGGCCGATTTGAGTCCGGGATTGATGGCGTTGCCCAGGCGTTCGAATTCGAAATGCGGGAAATCGTCGGCCGACCAGCTTATGGGCATCTCGATAAGGGCGCTCTCTGGCCCGAATTGCACCGGCTCGCCCTCGACGATGCGGTCGTCGGTGCGGGCGTAATAGGGCGTGTAGTCGTCGCCCATCATGGATGAGTCGTAGACCATGCCCTCAGTCAACAGCAGTTCCACGCTGTGGGGGCTCAGGTCCCACGATGGCGAGCGGTAGCCCCGCGCCGGCCGGCCGCAAAGCTCGGCGATGGCGACGTTGGCCCGCTTGAGGCCCTGGTGTTCCTCGTCGCGCGTGAGTTTCGTGGGCGGCGTGTGGCTCCAGCCGTGGTGGCCGACTTCGTGGCCGGCGGCGACGATGCGCCGGCAGACCTCGGGGTATGTGGCGATGGTGACGCCGGGGATGAACCAGGTGGCGGCGATCTCGTGGCGCGCCAACAGATCGAGGATGCGGCCGGCGCCGACGGCGCCGAACTCGCCCCGCGATATGGCCGTCGGCGTCATCAGGCCGCGGGCAATCCACAGCGACATGGCGTCGAAGTCGTAGCTTAGACAGACGATGTGGCGGGGCATTTCTTTCCTTCCCTATTCGCGATCTGCTCATGTTAGCGCCTGATGTCGGTCGTGACCCGGTGACAAATGCGGGCTAGACTCTCGGGCAGGCGGCACCAGGCCGTTGCGTGTAATCCCCGAGTTCCCGACCGAGCCTCATGATGTCAGAGCCCAGCGATCGCGCTTCGCCCGAGCGCCCCGGCCGCTTGCGCGTGCTGTTCATGCTGGGGCTGGGGGGGCTGGCCTTCGGCTACGCCTTTTTCCAGCGCGTCGCCCCCAGCGTCATGGTCGAGGACCTGATGCACGACTTCAACGCCACGGCGGCGGTTCTGGGCAATCTTTCGGCCTTCTATTTCTACGCCTACGCCAGCCTGCAGATCCCCGTCGGTGTGGCCCTCGACCGCTGGGGGCCGCGGCGCATGCTGAGCGGTGCCTTTCTCATCGGCGCGCTGGGCAGCGCCTTCTACGCCACCGCCGAGACCCTATACATGGCCTACCTGGGGCGCTTGCTGATCGGTGGCGGCGCCGCCGTGGCCTTCCTCGGCACCCTCAAGCTGGCCACCTACTGGATGCCGCCGCAGCGCTTTTCGCTGATCGCCGGCACCATCATGCTGATGGGCATGGCGGGCGGTGTCGTCGGACAGGCACCGCTGGCGGCCGTGGTAGAGATCACCGGTTGGCGCCCGACCATGGTCGGTGCCGCCGTCTTCGCGGGCCTCCTGGGCCTGCTCTTCTGGCTGGTGGTCAAGGACGCTCCCAGGCCGCCGGCCGGGTCGGGCCGGTCGGCAGAGGCGGCGCCCTCGCTGCTCGAAGGCCTGGGCCGCACCCTCAAGACACCGCAGATCTGGCTGATCGCCCTTTTCGCCATGATGATGTCGGGCCCCTCGCTCTCCTTCGGCGGCCTCTGGGGGGTGCCCTACCTGATGCAGACCTTTGCCTTGGACCGTCCCACGGCGGCCACCATCACCTCGACGCTGCTCATCGGCTGGGCTGTCGGCGGGCCGCTGGGGGGCTGGCTTTCCGACTACATTGGGCGGCGCAAGCTGCTCATGATCATCGCCGGCGGCTCGGGCCTGATGCTCTGGACCATCGTCGTCTTTTGGCTGCCGGCCCTGCCGCTGGCGGCGGTCTATGCGCTTTTTTTCGTGGGCAACCTCATCAACGGCTTCATGGTCGTGGTCTACGCCACGGCCCGGGAAAACGCCCCGCTGTTTGCCGCCGGTGCCGTCAGCAGCGTGGTCAATTTCGCCATGGTGCTGGCGGGCGCCATCTTCCAGCCGGTCATCGGCATCCTCTTGGACCTCAACTGGCAGGGCGGCATGGCGGCGGGCGTGCGCTTCTATTCGACCGAGACCTACGCCGCCGCCTTCCTGATCTACCCGATCTGTGCCGTCGTGGCCCTGGGCTGCGCGCTGCTCAGCCGCGAAACCTATTGCCGCCAGCAGGTGATCGACTAGTCCTCGGCGAAGGGGTTCTCGACCAGGGGCCAGTAGGGCGTCTGGCGGGCGCCGTAGCGCGGGATGGTGAAGTCCGAAACCGTCGGGCCCGGTGGCACGGCATAGATGATCTGGCTGGCCATGGGGGCGAAGCCGGCGTGGAAGTGCTGGATCGATTTGATCACCACCAGCTTACGTGCCGCCAGGTCGATGCCGAACTGGCTGAAGCCCTCGGGCGACAGCACCTGGGTGCGGATCGAGTTGAGCACGATGTCGATGCCGCCCAGGCTGACCCAGATCGAGGCGCCCATCTCGACCACGGTATCGCCAAGGGACTGCCGGGCGGCCGGCAGGATCTTGCGGATTTCCACCTCGAGGTCGAGGGGCTCGCCGGAATCGCGACAGGCCTTGCCGCCGATGCGTAGCGGGATGCCTTCGCCCTCGCCGGCTTCTTGGCAAAAGCGCACCGCGATGGGGTCCCAATAGAAGCCGCTGACCACGTCGTCGATGCCGCGCTCAAGGATGCGGCGCAGCACGAAGGTGGTGTCGCTGGGGCCGCCCGAGCCCGCGTTGTCGGAGGTATCGGCCAGTACCACCGGGCCCTCGCTGGCGGCCTGGGCCTGGTCGAGCGCCTCGTCCAGGCCGACGAAAGTGGCGCAGGCGGTGTGGCGCATGTCCCAGAGCTCGCGCCCCAGCTTGGCCGCCAGGGCGGCGGCGCCCTCGGGATCGTCGTCACTGACCACCAGCATACGGGCCCCTACTTCGGGTGTGTTGCCGAAAGCGAAGCCGTGAATGAAGGAGACCGAGAGCACGCCGCCCTGGCCCTCCAGCGCCGACATGCGGTCGACGAAGGAGCGAATGGGCTGGCGCGTGGTGGGGAAGCGGTTGATCATGCGGCAGTCGTAGGCCGCCATCACCGGCTTTACCTCGCCCCGGGCCGCCGCCAAGGTGATGTCGAAGACTTCCTCCGCCCGCTCGGCGATGTCGACGTGGGGATATTCCTTGAAGAAAACCATTACCGTGGCGTTGTCGAGCATGGCCTGGCTGAGGTGGCAGTGCAGGTCGAGCTCGACGCCGATGGGCACGTCGGGGCCCACCACCCGGCGCAGGCGTGCGAGCAGATCGCCCTCGCAGTCCAGGCATTCGGTCGAGACCATGGCGCCATGCAGGCAAAGCAGCACCATGTCGACCGCTCCGGCGGCCTCGAGGTCGCTGACGATGCGGTCCCTGAGCTCGACGTAGAAGGCGTGCACCGTGGGCCCGGCGGGCTGGGCGAAGGCCGAGACGCTTTCGATCCACTGGGCGCCGATGGCTTCGCTGCGCCGCCGCCAGGCGGCCAGGGTGACATTGAAGAGCTTCGGTTCGTGCTCGGTGGCATCGCCAAAATAGAGCCCCACTTCCCGGAAGCTTTGCTCACCGGTCAGCAGCGGCGAGGCGGTGTTGCTTTCGGTGGCCAGCATGGCACTGAATATTTTCATGGGCATGCTCATTCCTCCGGCGCCGAAGCCAGAGTCTCCTCGATCATGTTCTGATAGGCAAACAGCGCCGGCAGGCCGCCGGTGTGGAGGAACAGCACCCGGCCCAGCCGCCGCGCCGCCGCCGTGGTCAGGCGGGTGAAGTTGGATTGCAGCGCGCCCGTGATCAGCACGCTGTCGGCCCGGGCCTCGAGGGCGGCGCCGAAATAGTATTCCAGGTGACGCACCTTGTTGCCGCCGAAGGCCAGGGCCTGGCAGTCGTCGTGCTTGGCCGTGAGAGTGATGCCGAGCTCCCGGCCCAGGTTCGGCAGGGCCTCCAGCGGCGTCGGGTTCGAACTCAAGGGCTCGCGGGCGTGGGCGGCAAGGCCCGGGATCAAATCGGCAGGCTCAAACATTTCCCGGCATCTCCAGCCAGCTCCGCCACAGCATGGAAACGCCGATGGCGAACAGCAACAGGTAGAGCACCGTACGCAACGTACCCTCGTCGACACGGCGCCTGAGCAGCAGCCCCAGGACCAGGCCGAGCACCACCGCGGGCAGCAGCACCATGGTCTCGAGCCAGGGCTTGTCAGCAATGCCGTCAAAGCCCTCGAGGCCGAAGTGGATGAGCGCCGCACCGGCGTAGGAAAAGGCGAAAAGTGCCCGCAAGGTGGCGGGGATGGCCAACGGCGGCATCCGGCTCTGCAACGCCGCCCACAGCCCGGCCGGCCCCGGGATGGCCAGGCAACCGCACATCAGGCCCGAGACCAGGCCGCCGCCCAGCAGCACCAGCCGGTTACCCTGGGCGCCGTCCGGGCCGGGGTCGGCGTTGCCGCGAAATCGCGTCGCCAGCAGTTGCAGCGCCGCCAGCAGCACCATGATGCCGGCTACCCACTTCAGCGTCAGCGGCGTCAGTTGCTGCAGGATCAGCCAGCCCAGCGGAACGCCGATGATAGTGGCCAGCGCCAGAAGCCGGAACTCAGGCCACAGCACGTCCCCCGATTCCTGCGGCAACAGCATCAGCGAGAGTGCCAGATTGAGCATGATGGCGATGAAGATGGCGGCCCCGCCGCCCAGCGTCAGCACCAGTATGGGACCGGCGATCAGGCCCAGCCCGACACCCGTCGCGGCCTGCAAGGTGCTGCCCACCAGGATCAGCGCCGAGGCCATGGCCCAGTCCGCAGGTGTCATCGGTAATGCGGCGAAAACCGCCATGGCCGGCCCTCGATTTTCCCTGGGCTCCCCCGTGCCCGACCATGGTGGCGCTGCCGTCCCGGTTTTGTCATTCCGCAGCTTGGCCCTATCCTGACACCGTCATGCAACAAACCGTCGATGCCATCTTCGCCAGCGCCGCCGCCGAAAGCCCGGATTCCGTTCACCTGGTGCTGGCCGATGGGGGTTCCTACAGCTACGCCGAGACCTTTGCCCGGGCCGGCCGCCTGGCGGTGCTCATGGTGGCAGCCGGAATCGAACCCGGCGACCGGGTGGCCTGTTTTATCGGCAATTCCCGGCCGCTCTATGAATTCTTCATTGCCTGCGGCCTGGCCGGCGCCGTGGCGGTACCCGTCAACACCCTCAACACGGCCCGCGAGAATACTATTCTTTTCGACGATTGCGGGCCTCGAGGCATCGTCGCCGCGGCGACGCACCTGGCCGTGTTGCCCGACGACATTCTCGGCGAGATGGCGATTTGCCTGCTGGCGGAGGGCGAGGGCAGGGCGCCTTGGCGGGATTACGAATTTGCCCTGGCTGCCGTCGCCGGGCCCCTGGCCGAGGCCCGCAACACCCCCGATTCGCCTGCCCTGATCATCTATTCCTCGGGTACCACCGGCCGGCCCAAGGGCATCGTGCTGGGGCACAGGCAGCTGCTGGCCAACGCACGCTTGACCATGAACGTGCTGGGCTACGGCCCTGATGATCGCTTCCTGACGTTGCTGCCCTCCTTCCATCTCTTCGGCTACAGTTTCGATTTCCTCTATTCGGGCCTGGTGCGGGGGTGCCTGGTGGCGCTGCCGAGCTTCACAGCCGAACAGGCGCTAGAGTTGATCGAACGCCACCGCATAACCGTGCTGGCCGGCGTGCCCACCATGTTCGTGACCATGTTCGAGGCCTTGATGCGGGCCGGGCGCGATATCTCCAGCCTGCGCCTGATCGACGTCGGCGGCGGCCCGGTGCCGACGACGCTGATTCGCGAGCTCAAGGGCTTGGGCATCGATACGGTGGAAAGCTATGGCCTGACCGAGATCACCACCGTGGCCAGCGTCTCGCTGCCCGGCGTGATGGCGCCCGAGGGCTCCTGCGGCCCGGTGCTCGAGGGCATCGAGGTGCGGGTTTGCGACGAGGCCGACCAGCCCTTACCGGTGGGCCAGCCGGGCGAGCTGCAGTTCCGCTACGAGGGCAACATGCTGGGCTACTGGCAGCAGCCCGAGCTGACCGCGGCGACGCTGAAGGACGGCTGGCTGCGCACCGGCGACGTCGGCCGTCTGGATGCCGAGGGCAACCTCTACATCCTCGACCGCATCAAGGACATGATCGTGACCAACGGCTACAACGTCTTTCCCAAGGAGGTCGAGCTGGTGCTGCACGAGCACGCCGGGGTGCAACAGGCGGCGGTCGTCGGCCTGCCCCACGAGGTGCGCGGCGAGGACGTTCATGCCTTCGTCGTGCGCCGGCCCGAAAGCCAGGTAGCGGCCGACGAAATTCTCGACTGGTGCAACCGGAACCTGGCGCGCTTCAAGGTGCCGCGCGGCATCGATTTCGTGAGCGAAATGCCGCTCACGGCGTCGGGCAAGATCCGCCGGTTCGTGCTTCGCGATCAGGCCCGGGAGGAGCGTTTGGGTTAGGCCGTCTACCCCGCCTTGGCCGCCCGGGCGGCGCGCTTGCGGGCGTGGGGGTCCAAGAGGCGCTTGCGCAGCCTGATCGAGCGCGGCGTCACTTCGATCAGTTCGTCGTCCTGGATGTAGCTCAGCGAGGTTTCCAGATCCATCAACCTGGGCGTGGTCAGGCGCACGGTGTCGTCCTTGCCGGCGGCCCGGATATTGGTCAGCTGCTTGGCCTTCAAGGGGTTGACCTCGAGGTCCTGGCCGCGCGTGTGTTCGCCGATGATCATGCCGGCATAGACGGCCTCGCCCGGCCTGATGAACATGGGCCCGCGCTCCTCCAGGTTCCACAGCGCATAGGCCACGGCGACGCCCTGGCTGGTGGAAATCAGCACGCCGTTGGAGCGCCCCGGAATGTCGCCGCGAAAGCGCCCGTAGGAATGAAAAACCCGGTGCATGACGCCTGAGCCGCGGGTGTCGGAAAGAAAATCGCCGTGATAGCCGATCAGGCCGCGAGTGGGAGCCAGGAAGGTGAGGCGCGATTTGCCGGCGCTTTGGCGCATGTCGATCAGTTCGGCCCGGCGCTGGCCCAGTTGTTCGTGGACCGGACTGGCGTGCTCGTCGTCGACGTCGATCTGCACCTCCTCGATGGGCTCGAGGCGCTGGCCGCTTTGGGGATCAATCTGGTAGAGCACGCGGGGCCGGCTGATGGAAAGCTCGTAGCCTTCGCGGCGCATGGTCTCGATGAGCACGCCGAGCTGCAGCTCGCCCCGGCCGGCGACCACGAAGGCGTCGCCCTCGGGGGCCTCGCTGATGTCTATGGCGACGTTGCCCTCGGCTTCCTGCCAAAGGCGCTGGCGGATCACCCGCGAGGTCACCTTGCCGCCGTCGCGGCCGGCCAGCGGCGAATCGTTGATACCGAATGTCATGGCCAGCGTCGGCGGGTCGACGGGCTGGGCGGCCAGGGCCTGGCTCACCCCGGGATCGGCGATGGTGTCGGCCACGGTGGCTTTTTGGAAGCCGGCCACGGCGACGATGTCGCCGGCCTCGGCCTCGGCCACCTGTTCGCGCTCAAGACCGCGAAAGGCCAGCAGTTGCGTGATGCGGGTCTCCTCGATGAGGCTGCCGTCGGGCGCCAGGGCGCGGACCTGGGCATTCCTGTGCAGGCGTCCGGCGTGGATGCGGCCGGTGAGCAGGCGGCCGAGGTAGGGGTCGGCTTCCAGCGTCGTGGCCAACATGGCCATGGGGGCCTCGGGGCCCTCGGTCTCGGGCGCCGGCACGTGGGCCACGATGAGGTCGAAAAGCGGCTCCAGGCTACCGCCTGGCGCCGCTGCCTCGACCGCCGCCCAGCCCTCCTTGGCCGAGGCCACGAGCAGGGGGAAATCGAGCTGTTTCTCGTCGGCGTCGAGGGTGATGAAGAGGTTGAAGATTTCCTCGTGGACTTGGTCGATGCGGGCGTCGGAGCGGTCGGCCTTGTTGATCACGACGATGGGCCTGAGACCCTGCTTCAATGCCTTGGCGGTGACGAACTTGGTCTGCGGCATGGGTCCTTCGGCGGCATCGACCAGGATCAGCACGCCGTCGACCATGGAAAGAATTCGTTCCACCTCGCCGCCGAAATCGGCGTGGCCGGGGGTGTCGACGATGTTGATGCGCACGTCCCGCCAGGCCACCGAGGTGCACTTGGAAAGGATGGTGATGCCGCGCTCGCGCTCCAGGTCGAAGCTGTCCATGGCGCGCTCGGCCATCTGCTGGTGGGCTCGCACGGTGCCGCTTTGGCGCAGCAGCTGGTCGACCAGCGTGGTTTTGCCGTGGTCGACATGGGCGATGATGGCGATATTGCGAAAGGGCATTTTGGGCCGAGAGGGGGCAGGCGCCGGGGGTGGCCGTCGGCCCGGCTGTATAGCGCCTTAGCCGTCCGGCGCCAAGCCCTGATGCGGCGTAGTGACGATGCGATCGACGAGAAAATCCGTCAGCGGCCGGTAACCGAAAGGGGCCAACACGTAATGCTCGATAAAGGCAATCCCGAACATCAAGAGGACGGCGATATAGAGCTTGCCGATGAGCAGGGTGAGCAGCGCCAATTTGGCCAGACGGATCGCCCAGGACCAGTTCTCGCAGCGGCTTTCGTAGGCCTGCGTGAGGTCGTCTCGGGGGTATTGGCGGCTCATGGCCCTTTGCCGGTCAGGCCACCACGGCCTGGAAAACGAACCCCGTGGTCACGGCGATGGTCAGCACGGCAGTCAAGAACGCCGCGATCATGGGCAGGCGAAACATGCGCTTTAACATCACCACCTCGGGCAGGCTGGCCCCGGCGGCGCCGATGATCAGGGCGGCGATGGCGCCCAGTGCCACGCCCTTGGCGGCCAGCGGCAAGACCATGGGCACCATGGTGCTGGGCCGCACGTATAGTGGAATGCCGATCACCGCCGAGGCAGGGATGGCCCAGGGGCTGTCGGAACCGGCGACGGAGGCGAAGAAATCCTGCGGCACGAAGCCGTAGGTGAAGGCGCCGATGCCGATGCCGACGATGATGAAGGGCAGGAAGGTGCGGAACTGGCCCACGGCGTCGATCAGCAATTCCTTGAGGCGGGCGCGGTCACGGAAGAGGCGCGCCGCGGCGGCCCGCACCATGGTGTCGTTGGGCGGCGTCGCTTCGGGGGTGGCGCCGCAGGAGGTCTTGGTGACCAACAGGTCGGCCCGGATGAAGCGGTCGAAGCCGAAGCGGTCGAGCAGATAACCGATGATCACCGTCAGCGTCAGCGCCATGGCGACGTAGACGATGGTGAAGCGGATGCCCAGCGCCATCCAAAGCAGCGCCACCAGCAGCGGATTGACCAGCGGCGAGGTGAAGAGGAACGTCATGGTCGGGCCGAAGCCCGCACGTGCCTTGATCAGCCCCATGGTCAGCGGAATGGTCGAGCACGAGCAAAAGGGTGTCAGCGCCCCCAGCCCGGCGCCCACGGCATAGCCGTGGCCGCGGCGCGACGACATGATGGCGCTGATGCGTTCGGCCGGAAAGAGCTCCAGGATGATGCCCACCAAAAAGGTCACACCGATGAACAGCACCGTCATCTCGGCCGACACCACGGCGAAGAAGATAAGCGAATCCTGCAATTGCGGAAGATAAACCGAAAGCGGCATCAACTTACTCCTTCAGCCGGGCAGCATTGATCGAGGGCATCGGCCAGCGCCCGCAAGCTGCTGGTCAGCGCGCCATAGCGCACCCAATAAAAAACCACTTTGCCCTGGCGTTCGCACTCGACGATACCGGCCTCGCGCAATACCGCCAGATGGCGCGATACCACCGAGACGTCGACCGGGCTGCGCGCCGCCACCTCGCCTACCGGCAGACCGTCCCGCGACTGCGCGAGCGTCAGCAGCATGGCCACGCGAGTGGGATCGCCCAGCGCCTTGAAGAGGCGGGGCTCCAGCAAACCTTCAAGGCCGGAGCCCGGCGGGCTTTCCTCGGCCAAGTTCGAGACCACTTCCAGGGGCGTCGGTTGGGATTGCATGGGGGCTGTTCCTTGTTAGCGGCCATGTATATTTGCGCAATTGTGCAAATATGTCAATGGGCAGATGGTGATTTATCAACCCATTGAAAACAAGGAAAATTATTGCCGTGCCGTGGTGATCAGCGCGGCAGGCCGGAGGTGCCGGTGAGGAATTCGTCAACGGCGCGGGCGCACTGGCGGCCCTCGCGGATGGCCCAGACCACCAGCGACTGGCCGCGCCGCATGTCGCCGGCGGCGAAGACCTTGTCGACCGAGGTCTGATAGTCGACGGTATTGGCCGCCACGTTGCCGTCCTCGTCGAGGCCGAAGCCCAACTCGTCCAGCAAGCCGTCGAGGCGGGGGCGCAGAAATCCCATGGCCAGCAGCACCAGGTCGGCCTTGAGCTCGAACTCGCTGCCCGGGATCTCGCGCATGCTGAAGCCGCCGTCCTCGCCCTCGTCCCAGCGCACGCGCATGAGCTCCAGCGCCTCGACGCGGCCCTCCGATCCCTTGACCGCCGTGGTGGAGACCCCCCAGTCGCGCTCGCAGCCTTCCTCGTGGGAGGTCGAGGTGCGCAGCTTGTTGGGCCAGTTGGGCCAGACCAGCTCTTTTTCCTCTTGCTCCGGCGGCTTGGGCATGATTTCGAGCTGCGTCACCGAGGCTGCGCCCTGGCGGATCGAGGTTCCGACGCAGTCCGAACCGGTATCGCCGCCGCCGATCACGACGACGTGCTTGCCTTGGGCGCTGATGAGCCGGTCGCTGACGACGAGCTCGCCGGCCAGAAGCCGGTTCTGCTGCATCAGGAAAGGCATGGCGAAGTGGACACCTTCGAGCTCGCGGCCCGGCACCGCCATGTCGCGGGGATGCTCGGAGCCACCGGCCAGTACCATGGCGTCGAACTTCTCCAGGATCTCGGTCGCCGGCACGCCCGTGCCGATGTGGGTGTTGGGGCGAAACTCGACGCCTTCGGCCCGCATCTGCGCCATGCGCCGGTCGATGATGGCCTTGTCGAGCTTGAAATCGGGAATGCCGTAGCGCAACAGCCCGCCGATGCGGGCGTTCTTTTCGAACACCACGACACCGTGGCCGGTCCGGGCGAGCTGCTGGGCACAGGCCAGGCCGGCCGGACCCGAGCCTACGATGGCCACCTGGCGGCCGCTGCGATGGGCCGGGATCTGGGGTCCGATCCAGCCTTCCTGCCAGCCCTTCTCGACGATCGAGCACTCGATGGTCTTTATGGTCACCGGGCGGTCGGTGATGTTCAGCGTGCAGGCCGCCTCGCAAGGTGCCGGGCAAACCCGGCCGGTGAATTCGGGGAAGTTGTTGGTCGAGTGCAGCACTTCGAGGGCTTCGCGCCAGCCGCCGCGATAGGTCTGGTCGTTCCAGTCCGGGATCATGTTGCTGACCGGACAGCCGTTGTGGCAAAAGGGCACGCCGCAATCCATGCAGCGCGCACCCTGCTGGCGCGCCTCGGCCTCGCTGAGCGGTATCACGAACTCGTCGTAATGGCGCACGCGTTGGGAAACGGCCGCGTATGAGCGGTCGCGGCGCTGGATCTCCTTGAACCCGGTGGGCCGGCCCACGGTGCTCAGTCCCCCACCGCGACGCTGACACCGGGGCGTTCGGTGACGCGCGAGGAGGCCTGCATCTCCTGCAGCGCGCGGCGATAATCGACCGGCATGACCTTGACGAATTTGGGCAGATAGTCGTCCCAGTTCTCGAGAATCAGCCGCGCCCGTTCGCTGGCGGTATAGAGCAGGTGGTTTTCGATCAGCATGTTGAGGCGCTGCGAATCGTAACGCGTCATGTCGTGCACGATGTCGACGCGGCCGTGAGTCTCGAGGTCGCCGCGCTGGTGGTCGAGATCCTCCAGCACCCGGTCCTCGTCCGAGATGGGCTGCAATTCCACCATCGCCATGTTGCAGTGCACTTCGAAATCCTCGGTCTCGTCGAGCACGTAGGCGATGCCGCCGGACATGCCGGCGGCGAAATTTCGCCCGGTGCGGCCCAGCACCACGACGACGCCGCCGGTCATGTATTCACAGCCGTGGTCGCCGACGCCTTCGACCACGGCGGTGACGCCCGAGTTGCGCACGGCAAAGCGTTCGCCGGCGACGCCGCGAAAATAGCATTCGCCGCTGACCGCGCCATAGAGCACGGTGTTGCCGATGAGAATGTTCTCTTCCGGCGTGAAGCGGCTGACCGCCGGCGGGTAGATCACCAGGCGGCCGCCCGAGAGGCCCTTGCCGACGTAGTCGTTGGCGTCGCCTTCCAATTCGAAAGTCACGCCGGCCGAAAGGAAGGCGCCGAAGCTCTGGCCGGCACTGCCGGTGAACTTGATGTCGATGGTGTCGTCATTGAGACCCTGGTGGCCGTATTTCCCGGCGATGCGGCCCGACAGCATGGCGCCGACGGTGCGGTTGACGTTGGAGATCGGGCTTTCGAACCTCACCGGCTGGCCGCTCTCGATGGCCGGGAGCGACTGTTCGATGAGGCTGTGGTCGAGCGCCTTCTCGAGCCCGTGGTTCTGCGCCTCGCAGTTATGGATGGCGACGCCTGGTTCGCTCTCGAGCTCGCACAGCAGGCCGGAAAGGTCAAGGCCGCGGGCCTTCCAGTGCTCGACGGCAGCGCTCGCATCCAGGCTCGCGCGCCGCCCGATCATCTCGTCCACGGTACGGAAACCCAGTTCCGCCATCAGCTCGCGCACCTCGTTGGCGACGAAAGTAAAATAGTTGATGACGTGCTCGGGCCGGCCGCTGAACAGCTTGCGCAGTTCCGGATCCTGGGTTGCCACCCCGGTCGGGCAGGTGTTGAGGTGGCATTTCCGCATCATCAAACAGCCCTCGGAAATCAGCGCCGCCGTGGCGAAGCCGAATTCGTCGGCCCCCAGCAACGCCGCCACCACGACGTCGCGTCCGGTGCGCAAGCCGCCGTCCACCTGCACCGCGATGCGGCCGCGCAAACGGTTGCGCACCAGCGTCTCGTGGGTCTCGGCCAGGCCGATTTCCCAGGGGCTGCCGGCATGCTGGATCGAGGTGATGGGGCTGGCCCCGGTGCCGCCGTCGAAGCCCGAAATGGTGACGTGGTCGGCGTGCGCCTTGGAGACGCCGGCGGCCACCGTGCCGACCCCGATCTCGGACACCAGCTTTACCGAAATTCGGGCCTCGGGGTTGACGTTCTTGAGGTCGTGGATGAGCTGGGCCAGGTCCTCGATGGAATAGATGTCGTGGTGCGGCGGCGGCGAGATCAGGCCGACGCCGGGCGTCGAGTGGCGCACCCGGGCGATCCATTCATCGACCTTGTGGCCGGGCAACTGGCCGCCCTCGCCGGGCTTGGCGCCCTGGGCCATCTTGATCTGGATGTCGCTGGCGTTGACCAGGTATTCGGTTGTCACGCCGAAGCGCCCCGACGCCACCTGTTTGATGGCCGAGCGCATGGAATCGCCGCCTGGCAACGGCCGGTAGCGCTCCGATTCCTCGCCGACCTCGCCGCTGTTCGACTAGCCGCCGATGCGGTTCATATCCAGCGCCAGCGTGGTGTGGGCTTCCCAACTCAGCGAGCCGTAAGTCATGGCGCCGGTGGCGAAGCGCTTGACGATCTCGGAGACCGGCTCGACCTCGTCGAGCGCCAGCGGCGTTTCGGCCGGCTTGAATTCCATCAGACCGCGCAGGTTACGCAGCTTCAGCGACTGGTCGTTCATGCGTTCGGAGAAGGCGCGAAACTTTTGTTCGTCGCCGGTGCGCACGGCATGCTGCAGGAGCGCGATGGTTTCCGGCGTCCAGGCATGTACCTCGCCGCGCTGGCGATAGGCCAGCTCGCCGCCGACGTCGAGGGCGTCGCGATAATGCAGTGCGTCCGAGTAGGCCACATGGTGGCGGCGCACGGTTTCTTCCGCCACCTCGGCCAGGCCGATACCCTCGATGGCGCAGCGTGTACTGGTGAAGTAACGCTCGAGAAAGCTCTCCGCGAGGCCCACGGCATCGAAGATCTGGGCGCCGCAATAGGATTGGTAGGTCGAGATGCCCATCTTCGACATGACCTTCAGGATGCCCTTGTCGACGGCCCGGATGTAGCGCCGCTGCACTTCCTCCTCGGGCAGATCCTCGGGCAGCGAGGGACGTAGCGCCAACAGCGTGTCGAAGGCAAGATAGGGATTGATGGCCTCGGCACCGTACCCGGCCAGCAGGCAGAAATCGTGCACCCGCCGGGCTTCGCCGGTCTCGATCACCAGGCCCACTGAAGTGCGCAGGCCGCAGCGGATCAGATGGTGGTGGACGCCGGCGGTGGCCAACAGCGAGGGAATGGCGACGTTGTCGGCATCGATCGAGCGATCCGACAGCACCAGGATGTTGTAGCCGAAATTCACCACCTGCTCGGCCCGATCGAAAAGCCGATCCAGCGCCGCCTCCATGCCGTCGGCGTCGTCGGTGGCGGGATAGGTTATGTCGAGCGTGTAGGTGCGGAAGGCATTGTCGACGTGGTTCTCGATGCGGCGGATGCGCTCCAGGTCCATGTTGGTCAGGATGGGCTGCCTAACCTCGAGGCGCTTCTTGGTGCCGGCATCGTCGGCATCGAGCAGGTTGGGCCTGGGGCCGATCAGCGACACCAGCGACATCACCAGTTCCTCGCGGATGGGGTCGATGGGCGGGTTGGTGACCTGGGCGAAGCACTGCTTGAAATAGTTGAA
>JASLXG010000230.1 GCA_030740435.1 Alphaproteobacteria bacterium
GACCCGAAGTCCGTCCCGTTTCGATTCACCCATCGGGTGTGCCATGCCAACCACTCCATCAACTCCTCAACATATTGATTCTTATAGCATAATCTCCATCTCAGGGCATCGATTAACGAGTTCATCTGGGAAATGGGGGATCAAATGCCCTTGGTCTACAACGCCAACACCGCAACAAGCGACGGCCGATATTTTTGTTCTTGGAGCAGAAGGCACCGGCAAAACATCGTTCTTAAACCTTTTGGCTGGCCGCGACCCACATGTTCCGAGGCATTTTCGGACCGATAGAGTTTCGCATCAAAACATTAGCATGGGTGATTTCACGATAATTCGAGGTAGGAACTGGGCCGTTACCAGTGTCAAAGTGCATTGACTTTGGATGTGGCGCTCTCCCAGCTATTTCCCTTGGTAACAACGAAGCACCTAAAACATGAGATTGGACTTGTCGGCGGTTGGCATGTGTGGAACCCGCCAATCCGCGCTAAGCTGCTCCCCCGAGCCAGCCCAGGGAGGAGGCGGAGAATGAGTGACCCGGAAATCTATGAAATCTTTGCCGTCAAGTACGGCTCGATGGTCGAGAACCGCTTTCGCCGCGATAACTTCATCATCGACGACGACCACGCCTCGCCCATGCCCATCGACTACTTCGTCTGGGCCATCCGTAATGAGAACCGCACCATCGTGGTCGACGCTGGGTTTGATTTTGCCGAGGCCAAGATACGCGGGCGCCAGCTCGACCGGTTGCCGCGTGAGGGGTTGGAGATGCTGGGCATCGATGCGGCCACGGTCGAGGACGTCATCATCACGCATATGCACTACGACCATGCCGGCACGCTCGACGACTTTCCCGCCGCCCGCTTTCACGTCCAAGATTCCGAGATGCAGTTCGCCACCGGGCGCCACATGTGCGCGCAGCCCTTCCGCATGGCCTTCTCTTGCGACCATGTGGTGGGCATGGTGCGGCGGCTGTTTGAGGGGCGCGTCGTCTTCCACGACGGCGACGAGCAGATCGCGCCCGGCATCACGGTGCACAAGGTCGGCGGCCACACCATGGGCATGATGTTCGTGCGCGTGCTGACCAAGCGGGGCTGGGTCGTGCTGGCCTCGGATTCGACACATTTTTATGAAAATCTCGAAGCCACCAAGCCCTTCCCCATCGTCTTCAGCGTGGCCGACATGATCGCCGGCTACGACAAAATCAAGAGCCATGCCGAAACGGGTAAACACATCATCCCGGGGCACGATCCTCTGGTACTGGCCCGCTATCCGGCGCTGAACGCGGCCACCGAGGGCATCATCGGGGTGCTCGACGTGGCTCCCAAGGGTTAGGGGCGGCGCAGGGAAGCGGTTTCCGTGCAAGCCTGGCTGGCCGCGGCGTCGGTCTATCGCGATCGGCGCCTGTTGGCGCTCTTGTTCCTGGGCTTCTCCAGCGGCTTGCCGCTGGCGCTCACGTTTTCGACGCTGACCGTTTGGCTGGCCGAATCGGGGGTGCAAAAGGGCACGATCGGGCTTTTCGCCGCGCTGGGCACGCCCTATGCGCTGAAATTCCTCTGGGCGCCGCTGATGGACCGGGCGCCGCTGCCCGGGCTCTCGCGCCTTTTGGGCCGGCGGCGGGGCTGGATGCTGGGTTGCCAGCTGGCACTGATGCTGGGGATCCTGGCGCTGGGGGCGCAAGATCCGGTCGCGGCGCCCGGCCTGACGGCCTTGCTGGCACTGATCGTCGCCTTTTTCTCGGCCAGCCAGGACATCGTCATCGACGCCTACCGGGTCGAGATCCTGGAAGAACGTCAGTACGCCGCCGGCGCCGCGGTATTGGTTTTCGGCTACCGCGTGGCCATGCTGGTCTCGGGCGCCGGCGCGCTTTACCTGGCCGCGGCCAGCGACTGGTTCGCGGCCTACGGAGTGATGGCGGCGCTGATGCTGGTGGGCATGATCACGGTGCTGCTCAATCCCGAACCCGAGGTCAGCGGCGCCGCCGAGATCGAGCGCCGCCAGGCCGAGGCGGCAGCCTTTCGCCACCTGGGCCGGGTTGTCCCCTGGCTCTACGTCAACGTCGCCAGCCCGTTCCTGGAATTCGTCTCGTCGCGGGGCTGGCTGGCCGCGCTGGTGCTGGGTTTCGTGATTTTCTACAAGCTCGGCGATTCGCTGGCCGGGGTGATGACGATGCCCTTCCTGGTCGAGCTCGGGTTCACCAAGGTCGAGATCGCCAACGTCAACAAGCTCTTCGGTTTCGCCGCCACCATCGCCGGGCTGGCCCTGGGCGGCTGGCTGCTGGGCGCTGCCGGCATGATCCGCAGCCTGTGGATTTGCGGCATCCTGCAGCTCGCCTCGAACCTGATGTTCGCCGTGCAGGCCGAAGTGGGCCACTCGGTGGCTTTTCTCGCCCTGACCATCGGCATCGAGAACCTGGCCGGCGGCATGGGCACTGCCGTCTTCGTGGCCTACCTCTCCAGCCTTTGCAACGTGGCCTACACGGCCACCCAGTATGCGCTGCTGTCGTCGCTGTTTGCGCTGCCCAGGACGTTGCTCTCGGCCGGCTCGGGCTTCGTTGCCGAGGCCCTGGCCTGGACCGACTTTTTCATCTTTACCGCCGTCGGCGCCGTGCCCGGGCTTTTGATTCTCTGGTGGCTGACGCGGCCCGGCTCGGCCGTGCGGCCAAATAGTTAACGTTTCCGCGCAATCAGCTTGATGCCGGGCTTGAGGTTCGGCCGTCGCCTGACGATCTCGAAGCCGTGCCGCGCCAGCAACGTGGCCAGGTTGCCAGGGCTGAAATAAACGCAATGCGCCGGCGGACAAAAAGCGTCCCAGGCCAGCACGTCGCGCGGCCGGCGCCAGTGCGAGATGTCGGGGGTGGTGAGATAGAGCACGCCACCCGGGCGCAGCAGGTCCGCCAGCGCCGCCGCGAAGCGGTTGACGTCGGGCGCGTGCTCGATCACTTCCGAGCAGTAGACCAGGTCGAAGGGCCGGCTTGCCGGGTATTCCTCCAGGGTGCCCTGGTGAAAATCTATCCCCCGATAGTGTTCCCGGGCGTAGGCGATGGAGACCGGGTCGGGATCGACGCCAAAGGCTGCGTATCCGGCCTGGCGTGCCGCCTCGGCCACGAAGCCGCCGTTGCAGCCGGCGTCGAGAAAACGCCCCGAGGGCGCCAGACGGCCGAGCCAGCGCAGCTGCCGCCGGGCGCGCCTGAGCTTCTTCTCGACCTTGGCGAAGTAGCCGGCCGCGGCGCCCTGGTAGGCGTCGTCGTAGAGCTCGCCCACGGTCTCGGCATCGGGTGGCGGATGCATGAAAACGAAACCGCAAACGCGGCAGCAGAGCAGCGTGCAGCCGTCCTTTTCGGCGAAGGGCGCGGTATCCTCGGCGCGGCAGATCTGACAAGCCATGAACGGCACGATGGGCAGAACCCGGGGGCCGGTCAATGGCGTTGACGCCTGGGGCTGCGGGGGATCAAGCTGGCAGCCATGCCCGAAGCCATCGAGATCCTGGAAGGCGACATCACGGCGCTCGCCGTCGACGCCATCGTCAACGCCGCCAACAATTCGCTCTTGGGCGGCGGCGGTGTCGACGGCGCCATCCACGCCGCCGCCGGGCCCGAACTCAAGGCAGAGTGCCGAACCCTGGGCGGCTGCGCCACCGGCGAGGCCAAGATCACCGCCGGTTACCGCCTTCGCGCGCGCCACGTCATCCACACCGTGGGGCCGATTTGGAGCGGCGGCCAGGCGGGTGAGCCGGAGCTTTTGCGCGCCTGCTATGCCGCTTCGTTGCAACTGGCCGAAGCACACGGGTTTGGCTCCATCGCCTTTCCCTCGATCAGCACCGGCGCCTACGGCTATCCCTTCGAGCCGGCCAGCCGCATCGCCATCAAAGCCGCGCAGACCCACCTGGATGGCGATGGCGGCGTCCGGCGCATCGTCTTCGCCTGCTTCGGCGGCCCGGCCGAGGCCACCTACCGGGATCTGCTGGCCGAGTTGCGGGCCTGAGCCGGGCAAGCTAAGCTGGGGATTCCTGATTGGGGGAGAATGACCATGCGTATGCTCACACTTGCCGTGGTTGCGGCCTCGCTGGCCCTGGCCGGCGCTGCCCAGGTCGCCCAGGCCGATTGCGTCGGCCACAAGAAGCAGGCCCTCGCTTCCAACGATAGCTCGCTGACCGTCACCACGACCCAGCCCGCCGGCCAGAGCGTCGCCGGTACGGAAAAGCAGACGAAAAAAGAAAACGGCGGCTGAGACGTCGAGCGGCCGAGCCGTCGAGCGGCTGAGCCGCCGACACGAAATCGTGGAGTCCGGGCTCGTGTCCGGTTGGCCGGGCGATTCCAACAAAACTTGAAATGATCCAAAGCTCGCCGCGGCGGGCAACCGGCTGAGCCGTCGGGCGCCTGCCCGGCGGTTTTTTTCGCCCTCGACAACCCCCCCAAGCTGTGGCAAACAGCCTGCGCTACGATTGACCGGCGCCCCCGGGCGTCCCGTTCGGTACCGGCATGGTCAAGACCAAGACTCTCGACAAGGATCTCAAGCGGTTTGGCCGGATTGAGAAGGCCGCCGCCCAGGCCGGCCAGCAGAACCTCAAGTTCGGCGTCTCGGTGCTTTTCCTGCTGCTTATCGGGGCCCTGCTGACCATTCACACCGTCGGCGTCGAGGGCGGTGCGCTGGTGGTCGCGGCCGGCGTCATCGGCGGCTACATGGCGCTCAACATCGGCGCCAACGACGTCGCCAACAACATCGGGCCGGCGGTCGGCTCCGAGGCCCTGACCATGGCCGGCGCCCTGGTCATCGCCGCCGTCTTCGAGGCCAGCGGTGCCATCCTGGCCGGCGGCGACGTCGTCAAGACCATCTCCAAGGGCATCATCGATCCGGCCGGCATCGCCGATGCGGCGACCTTCACCTGGGCCATGATGGGGGCATTGCTGGCGGCCGCGGTGTGGATCAACCTGGCGACCTTTTTCGGCGCCCCGGTCTCGACCACCCATTCCATCGTCGGCGGCGTCATGGGGGCCGGTATCGCCGCCGCCGGCTGGGCCGCGGTGAACTGGACGACCATGGCCAAGATCGCCGCCAGCTGGGTGATCTCACCCGTGTTGGGCGGCATCGTCGCGGCCGCCTTCCTGGCCGCCATCAAGTATTTGATCGTCTTCCAGGACGACAAGATCGCCGCCGCCAAGCGCTGGGTGCCGGTGTTCGTGGCCATCATGGCGGCGACCTTCTCCGCTTATATCGTCATGAAGGGGCTGACGCGGGTCTGGCAGCCGGATACCGAAATCGTGCTGCTGATCGCGCTCTGTGCCCTGGTGGCGGCCTACGTTTTGGTCAAGCCGGTGGTGGCGCGGGCCGCCGAAAATCTCGAGAACAAGCGCAAGTCGGTGGGCCGGCTCTTTACCATTCCGCTCATTTGTTCGGCGGCGCTGCTCTCGTTTGCCCACGGCGCCAACGACGTGGCCAATGCCGTCGGGCCGCTGGCCGCCATCGTCAGCACCGTCTATTCGGGCGAGATCGCCACCAAGGTCGATATCCCCTATTGGGTGCTGGTGGTGGGTGCCTTGGGCATCTCGGCCGGGCTGGTGCTGTTTGGTCCCAAGCTGGTGCGCACGGTGGGCAGCAAGATCACCAAGCTCGACCGCATGCGGGCCTTCACCGTCGCCCTGGCCGCCTCGATCACGGTCATCGTGGCCTCGGCGCTGGGCCTGCCGGTGAGCTCGACCCACATTGCCGTGGGCGCCATCTTCGGCGTCGGCTTCTTCCGCGAGTGGCTGGTCAACTGGCGTCAGCCCAGAATCAGCCCGGCCCTGCCGCCGGGCGCTGCCGAGGCCGCCCTGGAGAACTGGGAGCCGGACGCCGAGCTGGCCCAGGCCGACGCCGAGGCGCTGGGCAAGAAGCTCAAGAAAAAGCAAAAGAAGGCCCGCAAGCGCCGCCTGGTGCGGCGCGAGCACGTCACCACCATCGTCGCCGCCTGGCTGGTCACGGTGCCGCTGGCGGCGGCCATCTCGTCGGTTTTCTATTTCACCATCCGCGGCATGCTGCTGCCGTGATCGGATGCCATTGGCGGGGATCCGCGACGGTCAGGCTTCTAACCTGGAGGTCGCAGGTTCGAATCCCCCCCCCTCCCGCGCAACCACTTAACCTCTTGAAATCATTATTGATTTTGAGGTTTTTTGGATTCGAAATACACGGGCAGTTCTTGTTCTGGAAGCATACTGGAAGCACGTATGAGCGAATTTCTGCGTACACTCGGGGGTCGCCAGGAATCTCGCCAATAGATAAAGAGAATTGCGTTGATCCGAAGGCGGGATGCTAATTCTCATGGCGTTCGGCGTTCAATCTTGGTCACTCAACGAGCCGGAACGAGCCAGTTCATACCTTGACCCGTGTCGTTCGCACGTCAATGTTGGAATTTGTTTATCATCGTCCGGTTTGCCCCCGACTCCGGGCGCGCCAGGAGGGCGCGCGGTTGGTCTGGAGTTGACCCAGAAGAGACATCAACCCCTATCGCCCGCTGCTCCTGTTCAACAAGTTTGGTGATCTGAAGCGGTGTTCCTTGCGTCGCTATTTCCGAGGTGATGCCGCCTTCGCCGCACCGGACATTTATGAGTTTCTGGAGGACGAGGGTTTCCTGTACGTCATCCGCCTCAAGGCGAACAAGGTTCTCCAGGAGTGCATCGCCCATCTGCTGACGTGCCCCGTTGGCCGTCCTCCAAACCATGTCCGCCTTTTCCATGCCAGCTTCAGCTATCAGGCTGGATCGTGGAACAAGAAAAGCCGCGTCATCGCCATGGTTGAATGGCATCCTGGCGAGCTGTACCATCGTGTCGGCCTTATTGTCACCAAAAGGCCAACCGCCGGCAAAACGGGACACAAAACCATCGATCTGGAAGCCTTGATCGAAGACGATCAAATCCAGACAGCGCGGTTGCCGAAGGGGGCAAAAACTATGACACTCCCGTCTTGACCAACGAATACACACCGGTGAACAGCGACGCTTGGATGACGGATATTCAGGCTTTGATCGTCGATGACCAGCGCACCATGCGCAAAATCGTCCGGGGACTTCTGAACAAATCTGGAATCAGCAACGTCATTGAGGCCGAGGATGGCGAAGTGGCGATGCAGCTTCTTGAAGCGCCGCAAGCCAACCTACCCGATGTCGTGATTTGTGATCTGCACATGGAAAAAGTAGATGGCATGGAATTCTGCAACCGGATCAGACGCCACAAACGACCCGAAATATCGGGCATACCGGTGCTCATCCTGACCGGCGACTCCGATTCCATGCTGCGCGAGGTCAGTCTCCAGGTAGGTGCCGTCAAGGTGCTGTCCAAACCGATTTCGGCCCCCGATCTGGCTCGCGAAATCCACCAAGCCATTGGCTTCTCAGGCTAACGCCGTACAAGCACTTCACCGACGCGGGGTCTTCGCCCATCAACCAGTCCTTTCTTCCCGGATTGTTTGGCGCACACACCAGAACACTGTGCGCCACTACACTCTCGGCTACGCAAGGTATGGGAGTGTGGATCGTCCATTTCCAGCAAAGCGGGGCCGAGATTCTTACCTTGCCGCGTTGGCTTTCGTGTCTCTTTTTGGCTATGAACGACGGATCGGAGCGGCGTCCGCCACGCCCGCTTTGCCCCTGCAAGCTGACCTCCCCGCCGGCATTTCCGCTTTCACCGCCTTTTGGTTCGTTGCCGGAGGAAATCCGGCGCTGCCGGGGGCCGGGCGAGCCCGCAAGTGATAGTTGTGTATTTGTAAAGTTTGCCGCAGGCGGCTATACAACCCCACCTGATTATTCCAAGTAGGCGAGGCGCAATGACCGCGGAGCAACCGGTATGGCAGCCCCTGCAGGGCTACGAGGAATTTCCAGCCGACGAAATGAAACGCCGCTCGGCCGAGTTCCTGGCCTTGATGAAGCGCCGCCGCAGCGTGCGGCAGTATGCCGAAAGGCCGGTGCCCAAAGAGGTTATCGCGGATGCTCTGGCAACGGCGATCAGCGCA
The DNA here is from genome assembly GCA_030740435.1 of Alphaproteobacteria bacterium. Taxonomy (NCBI): domain Bacteria; kingdom Pseudomonadati; phylum Pseudomonadota; class Alphaproteobacteria; species Alphaproteobacteria bacterium. The sequence goes on from JASLXG010000230.1 coordinate 7,977, forward strand.
CCGTCGGGCGCCAATCTGCAGCCCTGGCATTTTGTCGTCATCACGAATCCGGACAAGAAACGTGAGATCCGCCTGGCGGCGGAAGAAGAGGAGCGGGAGTTCTATGGCGGCCGGGCGCCGGAGGAATGGCTCGACGCCCTGTCGCCGCTTGGCACCGACGAACACAAACCTTTCCTCGAGCACGCCACCCTGATCGCCATTTTTGCCCAACGTCACGGCGTCCTTTCGGATGGCCGCAAGGTCAAACACTATTACGTCCCGGAATCGGTAGGTATCGCATCTGGATTCCTGATTGCCGCCCTACATACCGCCGGCTTGGCCACCCTGACCCACACGCCGAGCCCGATGGCATTCCTGAATGAAATCTGCGGCCGCCCCGACAATGAGAAGCCCTACATCCTTTTGGTCTGCGGCTACCCGGCAGAAGATTGCCAGGTACCGGAACACGGCGGCAAGCGCCATCCCTTCGACCAGGCCGTGAGCTGGCTCTGAAACCTTTGGCCTGGCGGAAGTTTGGCAAAGCGCACCGAAATCGCGTCGAAAACCCGCAGGAGCGGGTGGCCGGGCGATGCCAACAAAACTTGAAATGCTCTAGCGAAAGCGCGGTGCGGAAGCTGTTGAACCCGGACCGTCGCCCTCACATCGGGCAGGTGGAAAAAGCCCTCAAGGTTCTGGGGCGGACTCTGGTAGTGGAGGACAAAGCCGCCTGATCGGAGGCCATTGCATGGCCTCCGATCAGGTTCTTGTCGCTCACGGCGGCGGACCTTCGGTCCCCAGCCTGCGCGGGCGCGCCGCAGTGGCGGCGGGTCGCGTTGCTCCCGTTGCACCAAGACCAAGCAGCAACAAACACATTTGGCGGCAGCGCTAAGCCGCCCCCGGGATGGGGGCGGAGGCCAGGGGCGCGGATGCGCCCGCCCGGCGAGGGTCAAAGAAAACCTGAACCGGATCTCGTTTACCGAGATCCGGTTCAGGCAATCGTCTCGTGGGCCGCCAGCGCCCCCATGTTGACCAGATCGGTCACCGTGGCGCCCATCTGGACGATTTGGGCCGACTTGTCGAGGCCCATCATCAGCGGCCCCAGCAGGGTGCCGCCGCCCAGCTCCTGCAGTAGTTTCGAGGCGATGTTGGCGGCGTGCAGCCCGGGCATCACCAGCACGTTGGCCGGGCCCGTCAGGCGGCAGAAGGGATAGTGGGCCAGGCGCTCCACATTCAGCGCCACGTCGGCCGACATTTCGCCGTCATACTCGAAGTCGACATCGCGACCGTCGAGGATCTCCACAGCGCCCCGCACCCGGTCGCCGCGTTCATGCTGCGGATTGCCGAAGTTGGAGAACGACAGCAGCGCCACCCGGGGCTCATGCCCGAAGCGCCGCGCCGCCTCGGCGCTCTGCACGGCGATGCCGGCGATCTCCTCGGCCGAGGGCAACTCGTGCACCGTGGCGTCGGAGATGAAGACGGTGCGGCCGTGGGCTACCAGCACGGCCAAACCGAAAGGCCGATAGCCGGGCTTGGGGTCGAGCACGCGGCGGATATCCTCGTAGACCTCGGTGTAGGAGCGCGTCAGCCCGGCGATCATGGCGTGGGCGTCGTTCTGGGCCACCATGCAGGCCGCGAAAACGGTGCGGAAGACGCTGACCATGCGCCGGCAGTCGCGCTGCAGGACGCCGCGGCGCTGCAGCCGGCGGTAGAGAAAATCGGTGTAGACTTCGCCCCGACTGCTGTCGGCCGGGTCGACGATCTCGATGCCCGCCGGCTGGCCCAGGCCCAGCCGATCCATGGCGGCGTGAATGATTTCCGAGCGGCCGACCAGGATGGGCTGGCCATAGCCGGCCTGGCCGAAGGCCACGGCGGCCCGGATGACTCGTTCCTCCTCGCCCTCGGCGAAGACCACGCGGCGGGGCTCGGCGCGAACCCGGTCGAAGATGATCTGCAAGGGTCCGGCGATGGGATCGAGGCGGGCACGCAACTGGTTGCGGTAGCCCTCCATGTCGAAGATGGGGCGGCGCGCTACGCCTGAATCCATGGCCGCCTGGGCCACCGCCGGCGGAATGTCGGAGATCAGCCGGGGATCGAAGGGTGCCGGGATGATGTAGTCGGGGCCGTAGTGCTGGCGCTCGCCGGGATAGGCCGCCGCCACTTCGTCGGGCACGTCCTCGCGGGCCAGGGCCGCCAGGGCCTCGGCGGCGGCGATCTTCATGTCGTCGTTGATGGTGGTGGCGCGGACGTCGAGGGCGCCGCGGAAGATGTAGGGAAAGCCCAGCACGTTGTTGACCTGGTTGGGGTAGTCGGACCGGCCGGTGGCCATGATGGCGTCGTCACGCACCGCCGCCACCTCTTCCGGCGTGATCTCGGGATCGGGATTGGCCATGGCGAAGATGATCGGCTTGGCCGCCATGTCAGTCACCATTTCCGGCGTCAGCGCGCCCTTCATGGAGAGCCCGAAGAAGACGTCGGCACCCTTCATGACCTCGGCCAGCGTACGCGCCTCGGTGGTCGCGGCGTGGGCCGATTTCCACTGGTTCATGCCGTCTTCGCGGCCCTGGTAGATGACGCCGCGGGAATCGCAAACCACCACGCTGTCGTGCGGCAGGCCCAGCGCCTTGACCAGCTCGATGCAGGCGATGCCGGCGGCGCCGGCGCCGTTGACCACCATGCGGATCGAGCCCAGGTCGCGGCCCGTCAGCTCAAGGGCGTTGATCAGGCCGGCCATGGCGATGATGGCGGTGCCGTGCTGGTCGTCGTGGAAAACCGGGATCGACATGGCCTCGCGCAGGCGCTGCTCGATGATGAAGCACTCGGGCGCCTTGATGTCTTCCAGGTTGATGCCGCCGAAGCTGGCGCCCAAAAAACGCACGCAGTTGACGATCTCGTCGACGTCCGAGCTGTCGATCTCGAGATCGATGGCGTCGACGTCGGCGAAGCGCTTAAAGAGCACCGCCTTGCCTTCCATCACCGGCTTCGAGGCCACGGCGCCAAGATCGCCCAGCCCCAGGACGGCGCTGCCGTTGGAGATCACCGCCACCAGATTGCCCTTGGCCGTGAAATCGTAGGCCCGGTCGGGATCCTCGGCAATGGCCAGGCAGGGCACGGCGACACCGGGCGAATAGGCCAGCGACAAGTCGCGTTGGGTGGTCAGCGGCTTGGTCGGATTGATCTCGATCTTGCCGGGTTTGCCCTGGGCGTGAAAGAGCAGGGCTTCCTGATCGGAAACGTGGCTGGATTCGTCCATCTTTTTGTTCTTTTCGACTGGCGCGGCGCCGCCCCCTTCGGCGTGGCGCGCAAATAACCCTATGAGCCGTCAGACTAAAGCATTTTCCCTTGGCCTGTACACGGCAACGCTACATCTGATCCGTCCCTGTGCTACCGTCGCGCCATGTCGCAGGCAGAAGCAGGGCGGGAGGGGGCGGCTGAGCCGGTGGCGGCGAAAAAGGGCCGCGACGGCGGCCGCGGCAAGACCGGCGTGACGCCGATGATGGCGCAGTACCTGGCGCTCAAGGCCGAGCACCCGGACAGTCTGCTGTTCTACCGCATGGGCGATTTCTACGAACTCTTCTTCGACGATGCGGCCCAGGCCAGCCAGGCGCTGGGCATCGTGCTGACCAAACGCGGCAAACACCTGGGCCACGACATCCCCATGTGCGGCGTGCCGGTGCACGCCTACCAGAACTACCTGCGGAAACTCATCCGGGCGGGCTTTCGCGTCGCCGTCTGCGAGCAGGTCGAGGACCCGGCCGAGGCCAAGAAGCGCGGGCCCAAGGCGGTGGTCGAGCGCCGCACCGTGCGCGTCATCACCGCCGGCACCATCATCGAGGACGATCTGCTGGATGCCCGCCAGCACAACTATCTCGCCGCCATCGCCCGGGCCGGCAGCGAGTTAGCGCTGGCTTGGCTCGATATCTCGACCGGCGAGGTCTGGTTCATGGCCCTGGCCGCGGAGACGCTCTCGGCCGAGCTCGAACGCCTGGACCCGGGCGAGATCCTGCTGCCCGAGGCGCTTGGCCAGGCGCCCGAATTTTTCGACCTCTGGGCCGAGCGGGCGGCTCAACTCAACGTGCTGCCGGGCTCCCGCTTCGACAGCCAGGGCGGCGAGCGCCGCCTCAAGGCGCTCTATGGCGTGGCCGAGCTCGACGGTTTCGGCACGCTTTCCCGGGCCGACCTGGCGGCGCTCGGCGCCCTGGTCGACTACATCGACGACACCCAGCGCGGGCGCCTGCCCAACCTCAAACGGCCGGCCCGCATCGAAGCCCGGGCGGTGATGGCCATCGACGCCGCCACGCGGCGAAATCTCGAACTCGTGCGCACCCTTTCGGGCCGGCGTGAGGGCAGCCTGCTGGCGGTCGTCGACCGCACCCTGACGGGCGCCGGGGCGCGGCTTTTGGCGGCCCGCCTGGCGGCGCCGCTGACCGATCCCGAGGCCATAGACCGGCGCCTCGACATGGTCCAGACCATCGTCGACGACGAACGCCTGCGCGAGGATGTGCGCGGCATCTTGCGCCGCTGCCCCGACATCGGCCGGGCGCTGAATCGGCTTACGCTGGGCCAGGGCGGGCCCCGCGACCTGGCGGCCATCGCCCAGGGTCTGGCCGCCACCGCGGCGCTCGGCCAAGCCCTCGAGGGCGCCCGCCTGGGCAGCCTGCCCCGGGGCCTGGCGGACTGCAGGCGCGATCTCGGCCAGCACCAGGTGCTGGTCGATCTGCTGGAGCGCGCCTTGAAGCCGGAGCTGCCGGCCCAGGCCCGGGACGGCGGATTCGTGGCCCCGGGCTACAACGAAGCGCTCGACGAACTGGTGGGCTTACGCGACGAAAGCCGGCGCCACGTCGCCAACCTGCAGGCCCGCTATGCCCAGGAAACCGGCGTCGACGGCCTCAAGATCCGCCACAACAACGTGCTCGGCTATTTCGTCGAAGTGACGGCGCGCAACGCCGACCGCCTGATGGCGGACGAGGGAGGAACCTTCATCCACCGCCAGACCATGGCCAACGCCGTGCGTTTCAGCACCACCGAGCTCGGTGATCTCGAAAGCCGCATCAACAGCGCCGCCGAGCGGGCTCTGGCGCTGGAGCTCGAGATCTTCGAGGCGCTGCTAAGGGAAGTCTCGGCACGCTCCGCCGAGGTGGCCTTGGCGGCCGACGCCCTGGCGCGCATCGACGTGGCGGCCGGCCTGGGCGAGCTCGCCGTCGAGCGCCGCTACTGCCGGCCCCAGGTCGACCTTGGCTCCGGCTTCGCCATCGAGGGCGGCTTCCATGCCGTGGTGGCGGCGGCGCTGGAGCACCAGGACGCGGCCTTCGTGGCCAACGACTGCGACCTCGCCGAGGCCCAGCGCCTGTGGCTGCTGACCGGCCCCAACATGGCCGGCAAGAGCACTTTCTTGCGCCAGAACGCGCTCATCGCCGTGCTCGCCCAGATGGGCTCCTTCGTGCCCGCCCGGGCCGTGCGCATGGGCGTCGTCGACCGCCTCTTCAGCCGCGTCGGCGCCGCCGACGACCTGGCTCGGGGGCGCTCCACCTTCATGGTCGAGATGGTCGAGACGGCGGCCATCCTCAACCAGGCCGGCGAACGCTCGCTGGTCATCCTCGACGAGATCGGCCGCGGCACGGCCACCTTCGACGGCCTCTCCATCGCCTGGGCGGTGATCGAGCACCTGCACGAGGTCAACCGCTGCCGGGCCCTTTTCGCCACCCACTACCACGAACTGACGGCACTGGCGGGGCGCCTGGCTGGGCTTTCCAACCACACCATGCGGGTCAAGGAATGGCGGGGCGAGGTGGTCTTTTTGCACGAGGTGGCGGCCGGCGTCACGGATCGCAGCTACGGCATCCAGGTGGCCAAGTTGGCGGGCCTGCCCGGTGATGTCGTGACCAGGGCTTCGCATATCCTCGAGACCCTGGAACAGGGCGATGAGGCCGGTGCCGTCAGCCGCCTGGCCGAGGATTTGCCGCTTTTCTCGGCGCTGCTGGAACAGCCGGCCGCGGCGCAGATCCCGGCCGAGCCTTCGGCCATCGAGGCGGCCCTGGCCGAGGTCCACCCCGACGAGCTCAGCCCGCGCGAGGCGCTGGAGCTGATCTACAAGCTGAGGAGCCTGCTGGCCGGGGATTGAGAAAGGCGCTCGCCGCTGGGAGGACCAAAAGTGCAAAAGTGGTGACAGGGACCACTTTTATCAGCCGGATCCTATCGCTAACTCATTGATTTTTAGAAATAAATAGCGAAATAAGTGGGGACAGGGACCACTTTTTGCGCCTTCGCACAACTAGCCAGACCTCTCCGAGAGTGGTGCGCAGACGACCGGGTCAAGTGGCCCAACGAGCGTAGCGAGTGGCTACTTGAGGCGGCGGCGGTTCCCCACGCTAACAAGCGACCGGAAGCCCTGCTTCCGGTCTGCCAAGCAGCAAGCGCCCTTCCTCGGCGATCCCGCGGCGC
>JASLXG010000231.1 GCA_030740435.1 Alphaproteobacteria bacterium
CTTGCAGTGCGCAATGATCTCCTCGGCCTCCATGCTTTCGCCGGCCTTAAGCTCGACGCAGGCGACTATCGCCTCGCCCCACTTCTCGTCGGGCGCGCCGATGACGGCGCAGTCGCGGATGGCCGGCATGGTCAAGACCGCGGCCTCGACCTCGACCGAGAAGACGTTGAAGCCGCCGGAGATGATCATGTCCTTCTTGCGGTCGACGATGAAAACGTAACCGTCTTCGTCCATGCGGGCGATGTCGCCGGTGTGGTGCCAGCCGAAGCCCGCCGCTTCAGCCGTGGCTACCGGGTTCTTGTAATAGCCCAGCATCAGGCCGGCGCCGCGGTAGACCAGCTCGCCGACCTCGCCCGGCGGCAGCAGCGTGCCGTCTTCGTCCATAATGGCGAGCTTGCAGAAAGGCGCCTGTCGGCCGCAGCTCGTCAGGCGGTCGGGCGGCGCGATTTCGCCCGCCACGAAATGGTCCTCGCGGCTGAGGCAGGTGTTGGGGAACATGGTTTCGGTCTGGCCGAAGATCTGGAACATCACCGGGCCGAAAACCTTGATGGCCTCGCGGATCTTTTCCGGCGCGGTGGGCGCGGCGCCGTAAAAAATGTATTCCAGCAAGGAGAAATCGAGGGTCCGGGCGCCCGGTTCCGCCAGCAGCATGTACAGCAGCGTCGACGGCGTCATGAAGTTGGTGATGCCGAATTTCGGGATGGCCTCGAGTATCCCCTTGGGATCGGCCTTGGGCAGGATTACCGCCCGGCCGCCGGCGGCCATGATGTAGTACATCAGGAAGCCGCTGGCGTGGGTCAGCGGCGCCGCCGCCAGGTTGACGGGCGGGTTCGCCAGCGGCGCCACGGCCAGCATGTTGGCCACCAGATTTTCGATGCCGCGGTTGGTCATCAGCACGCCCTTGGGCAGGTCCGTGGTGCCGCCGGTGGGCTGCAGCGCGAAGATGCCGTCGGGGTCGTCGGGAACGTCCACGGGGTCGGCGGGGTATCCACTCACCCAATCCAGGAACGCCGGGTCATCGCCCGTGGCACTGCCCGAGGCAGTGTCGATGCAGATGAACTTTTTGATGCCGGGTGCCTGGGCCCGGATCTCGTCGACGGCCTCGGCGAAGGGGCTGAGGTAAAAGAGCACCGAGCAGTCGAAGCGGTCGAGGATCTGGGCGTTGTCGGCCACCGAGTTGCGCGGGTTGATGGGGATCCAGGCCAGGCCTGCGCGCAACAGGCCGAGCGAGCAGACGAAAGCCTGGGCGTCGTTCGTGCTGAGCACGGCGCCATGGTCGCCGGGCTGAAAGCCCTCGGCGTGCAGGCCGTTGGCAGCTTGAAACGTGAGGGTTCGCACCTCGTCGTAGCTTAGCGTCTCGCCGCTTTCGCCGTTGGTCAGGAACGGGCCGTCTCCCACCAGCCTCCAGCCGCGGTCGAAATAGTCTATGCCGCCCATCTCAGACTAATCCTTTTGCAGCACGTGGATGGTGGCGGCGCGGACGTCGTTGTCCTTGGCTCCGCCCATGATCTGGGCCAGGCCGGTGCGGGCGCCCGCGACCTGGCGCTTGCCGGCGGTGCCGCGGAGCTGTTCGACGATCTCGACGATCTGGGCAACCCCCGAGGCGGCCACGGGGTGGCCTTTGGATAGAAGCCCGCCGCTGGGGTTTACCGGCTGCGCCCCATCCAAGGCAGTCGTGCCGTCGGCGATCAGGCGGCCGCCCTCGCCGCGGGGACACAGCCCCAAGCCCTCGTAGTGCACGATCTCGGAGATGGTAAAGGCGTCGTGGACCTCGATCACGTCCATGTCCTCAGGTCCCAGCCCGGCCTGTTCGTAGGCCAGGGCGGCGCAGCGTTCCTCGGCCTCCCAGCCCGTGATGTCGCGGCCGGTGTCGTAGGTGCCACTGGTCAGCACCGAGGCCGCCACCCGCACGGCGGGCCTTTCCGTTTTTTTGGCCGTGGCTTCGTCGCAAAGGATCAGGGCCGCGGCGCCGTCGGTGTTGGGACAGCAGGAATAAAGCGTGATGGGATCGGCGATCATCGGCGAGGCCAGAACTTCTTCCACCGTCAGCGGCTTTTGGAACTGGGCGTAGGGGTTGAGGGTGCCGTTGAAGTGGTTCTTGACCGAAACCTGGGCCAGTTGCTCGACCGTGGTGCCAAAGGCTGCCATGTGCTTCTGGGCGATCAGCGCGAAAGCGCCGGGAAAAATGTCGCCGAGCTGGGTCTCGAGCTCGGCCATTCCCACCTTCAAGGGCGTGCCCTTGGGCATGACGCTTTTTTCCACGCCGGCGACGATAACGGCGTCGTGGAAGCCCGCCGTCACAGCCTGCCAGCCCAGGTGCAGCGCCGTCGAGCCCGAGGCGCAGGCGTTTTCCGTGTTGATCACCGGAATGCCGGCCAGGCCGACCTCCCAGAAGACGTTCTGGCCCACCGTGGTTTCGCCCTGCAGCGCGGGCGCCAGGGCGTTGCCGCAAAAGCCGGCGGTGATGGCGGCGCGCGCGATACCGCAATCGTCCAAGGCGGCGCGACAGGCCTCATGGCCCAAGTCGCGCAAGCTGCGCTCGGGGTGCTTGCCGAAAACGGTGGAGCCGATGCCGGCGATGTAGACGTCTCTCATGTTGCTGGTTCCTCAGGCTTTTCAATACGGCCGCCCCCCCACCCCAGCCCTCCCCCACAAGGGGGGGAGGGAGCCAAAACTTGTTTATTAACCCCTCCCCCTTGATGGGGGAGGGCAGGGAGGGGGTGCTTTTCTTTGCGGCTCACGGGGGGCTCACGCGACGGGGCGGAACTTGTGGCCGATCACGGACTGGCCCTCGCGGTTGGCAATGATTTCCTCGAGCACCAGTTCGACCGGGCTGCCGGGGCTGAAGGACTCGGGCTCGGCCCCGGTAAAGAGGGCAAAAACCCGCGGGCCGTCGGGCTCGAGGTCGACGTAGCCGTAGGCGTAAGGCGGCTTCAAGCCGGCCGGCGAGGGCACGCGCACGATGGTGCTGGCGTAGACCGTGCCGCGCTTGCCGCTGGTCGTATCCTCGAGGCTGCCGGGACCACAAGCCGGACACTCGGCGCGGCGCGGAAAGTAGCGCCGGCCGCAGGCCGTGCAGTGGCTGACCAGCAGCGCCGGAGCCTGCCCCTCGGCCGGCGGAAACTCGAAAAGATCGGCGCGTAGCGCCACGGGCTCGCTCATGTTCAGAACCCCTCCATGCCGCCGCTGACGTGGATTACCTGGCGGGTGACGTACTTGGCCTCGTCCGAGACGAAAAAGAGAATGGCGTTGGCGATGTCGACGATATCGCCCATCCGCCGCATGGGGGTCAACCGCACCAGGCGCTCGCGGGTGGCCTGGTCCAGCGTATCGGTCTTGGGCGTGTCGATCAGGCCCGGTGCCACGCAGTTGACCGAAATGCCGTAGCGCGCGAATTCGAGGCCGCTGGCCTGGGTCAGGCCGACGATTCCCGACTTGGCCGCGACGTAGTTGGCCTGGCCGATGTTGCCCTTATAGGCCAAGGAACTCAGATTGACGATGCGGCCCGAGGTGCGCTCGATCATGTGCGGCGCCACCGCCCGGGTGCAAAGAAAGCTGCCCTTGAGGTTGAGGTCGAGCACCCAGTCCCAGGCCTCTTCCGACATCTTGGCGATGAGAGAGTCGCGGATGTCGCCGGCGTTGTTGACCAGGATGTCGACCTGGCCCCAGGCGCCCAGGGCCTGGTCCACCATGGCGCCCACGGCCTCGGCATCGGTGATGTCGGCGGCGTTGGCGATGGCCTGGCCGCCGGCCTTCTCGACCAGGGCCACGGTCTCCTCGGCGCTTTCGAGCCGGATGTCGTTGACCAGCACGCGGGCGCCTTCCTCGGCCAGGCGGAGCGCCGTGCCCCGCCCCAGGTCGCCGCCCGCTCCGGTAATGATCGCGGTTTTGCCTTCTAATCTCACGGTACCCTCCAGGTGTTAGATTTTTTTGTCGCGGCCCGCCCAGTGGGGCTCGCGCAGTACGTTCTTGGTCACCTTGCCCATGGCGTTCTTGGGTAGCTCGGCATGGAACTCGACCTGTTTCGGTTTCTTGTAACGGGCCAGGCGTTCGGCGCAGTGCGCCACGATGTCGTCGGCCGAGGCGCTTGCGCCCTGCTTGAGCGCCACGGCGGCAGAGACCGATTCGCCGTAGACCTCGTCCGGTATGCCGAATACCGCCACCTCGAGCACCGCCGGATGGGCGGCGATGGCGTCCTCGACCTCCTTGGGATAGATGTTCTCGGCACCGCTGATGATCATGTCGCGCAGCCGGTCGACGATGGTGAACAAGCCACCCTCTTCGACCCGCGCCAGATCGCCGGTATGGATCCAGCCGCCGCGCACGGTATCGGCTGTGGCCTGGGGCTGGTTGTGGTAGCCGATCATGCCCAACGAGCGTTGGGCGGAAATGATCTCGCCCACCTCGCCGACCGGCGTATCCCGCCCTTGCTCGTCCACCACCCTGAGCTCGGCGTTGAACATTTCGCGACCTGTGCACTGGGATTGCTCATGATGGTCTTCTGGCCTCAGGACCGAAACCATGCCGGTCTCGGTCTGGCCGTACCACTGGTAGAACCGGGCGCCGAAAAGATCCTGGGATGCCTTCAGCAGCGTCGGCGTAATGGGCGATGAGCCGTACCAAATCTTGTCGAGCTGGGCGATGTCGTAGTTGGCCACGCCGGGATGGTTGACCAGCATGGCCAGCATGGTCGGCACCCACATGGTCAGCGTCACGCCATGGCGGCTCACCGCCTCCAGGACCTGGTCGGGATCGAACCCGGCACCCAGGATCACGGCCGTGCCTCCGCGCAGCAGCGTCGGTCCGACCAGGGCGTGCATTCCCGCGGTGTGGAATAGCGGCAGAGCCACCAGCGTCACCTCGCCGGGTTCGACGTCACCCTCGACGGCCATGCCCTGGTAGATGTCGAGATAGGCTTGGTGAGAGGCCAGCACGCCCTTGGGTTTCCCGGTGGTGCCGCTGGTATAGGTAATGGTGAAGGGCGCGTCCGGGGCCACTTCGACATCTGGCTCCGAATCCGCCTGCCGCGAAATCAATTCGCTCAGGCTGCGTCCCGGATCGAGGGGCTCGCCGGAGATCGCTATCAGGTCGATCGCCGCATCGAAATCGGTCCTGGCGTCGGCCACCAGATCCCGCGCCTCGGCACCGAATAACAGCACTTTGGGACCGGTATCGTTGACGACATAGACCAGTTCATCCTTTTGGTAGCGGAAGTTGATGGGCACGACGATGGCGCCGCATTTGGCCGCGGCGTAATTGATGACGACGCATTCCAGGCAATTCAAGGTCAGCATCGCCACCCTGTCGCCCGGCTCCACGCCGCTGGACAGCAGCCCATGGGCACAGCGATTGACTTCGGCGTTGAGCTCGCCGTGGCTGATGCGGCGATCGTCAAATATCAGCGCATCCTTGCTGGCAAACCGCTTGGCGTTCAGCCGGACAATGTCACCGATGACATGCATCTCTCACCTCCCTGCAGATATTTTTTCGCCCCGGCGCCACCAACCCTGCGCCCTCAACGGATGTTCTTCTTTCTTGAGTGCCCGCTTCATGATCCTCAAGGCCGGCCCGGGATATTTCCCGGCCAGCAGCCCGATGGCAAACAGGATGTAGTGCTGGTCCAGGAACAGCTCAGGGGCGGCGGGCAGCAGTGACGCAGGCGCGCTGCCGTCGAAGCAGCCGGCCCGAAGAATCCAATACCCCGACCTGCCGTGGGCAAATACCCCGCCGGTGCCGATCAGGCAGCGAACCCCGGTCAAATCCTTGCCGTACTGAACCCGGGCCTTGCCGGTGGGGAAATAGATTTCCTCGATGCTGCCGGCGTGCCGCTTCGCGGCGATGCCCACGGCGGCGCTGGCCAGCCCGATATCGACCAGATGCTCCGCTTCGCTGCCGGGCAGCGCGGCAACGTCGTGGTGCAGCTCCTTGGTCGCCCGGTCAAGGTCGATCCTTGCAGCTTCGGGGCCGGCCGGGGGGGGCATGTTGTCGAGAATCATCTGCTCCCCAGCCAGCTCCAGTATGGACCGTGCGTTGTGTCTGATGCCGAGATCCCCCTCCACGGTCCTCTTGGCGCGGGGATCGCGGAGACCCTTGACCACGGTGCCGGTGCGCCTGGGTCCGCCCTCGGCAATCGAGTGCACATCGATCGTCGCGCCGCCGACGTCGACGACAATCAGCTCACCCAATCCCTCCTCGCCGGCGCTGCCGTCGGCCAACAGAGAGGCCGCCTTGAGAACCGCCATGGGGGTCGGCATGATGATGTCGCCGGCAAGTGCCAGCGCTTTACCTCCCCTTTTTTTCGCTTCCGATCCGTTTGTCTACGTGAACGGCGGGCAGTGCCCCGTCGCTGGCACCGAACAAGCCGCCGGTGATGATGCCGAGCAATACCTCGCCGAGTTCTTCGAGCCCGAACGGCCCGTCTTCGCGATACCAGTGATAGAGCGAGTTGATCATGCCGATGACGCCGAGCGCGGCCACGGTGGGGCTCTGCCCCGCTATGCGGCCGGCCGACAGCAATTCATCGAGGCATGATGTGTAGAGATTGAGAATGTCGCGCTCTTTGCTCTTGATCGAGCCGAGCTTCTGGCCCTCGATGTGGACCTTGTCCTCGACCAGGATCTTGATGTCCTTGCGCCGCGCCCCGATGACGTCGATGTGGGTGCGCAGCATCGAACGCAGTCCGGCCTCGGGGCCCTGGGCCCGGGTCATGCAGCCCAGCAGGGACTGATAGAAGTCGTTGGAGAACTGCTCGAGGATGATGATGAGCA
>JASLXG010000232.1 GCA_030740435.1 Alphaproteobacteria bacterium
CTGCGCCACCCACGGCGCCCTCTTTCGCATCGAAGACGGCGCCTGCATCGCCGGCCCCTGCCCCGGCGCCCGCTTGACGCCGGTGCCGCTGGAAGTCCAGGGCGGCGCCATCGTGGTGGGCCCGGAGGGCGCTTGAGCCGCACCGAGGCCACGCCGATGCCATGCCGGCGTCGCGCAACACCGTCCGGCCCATGCTTTATAAGATGGGGTTTCGCGAGGTCATCAAGACGGCCAGTCTGGCCGAGGCGTGCCTATCCGGTCAATGCAGACACCCACTACATGTAGGGTTGCCGCACACGTCCTTTTTGCGGCAGCAATTAGCCACAACCAGACCTACCGCTGAAGTTCACTGAGGGAGGCCCGCCCGGTACAAACCTTCGAACAAGTGGTCGCGAGCTGTGTCAGGCCAGCGGTAAAGCGCGAAGCTGGCAGTAGAAAAGTCGGGCTTCAAGCGTATGATTTCAGCAAGTTCAGCGGAAGCCTCTTCGACCCGATCCAACTGCGCCAGCGATGCCGTCACCAGCGCCCGCGCAAAGATGTAGCCATAACGAACTTGAAGCGCCTTGTGCGCCCACTCGATGGCATCCTCGTAGCGGCGCAGCTGATAGTGGGCGCTTGCTCGGTCGCTGAGGGCAAAAAACCTGGTGGGATCAACAGGGTTCAGTCGCAGGGTGGCATCGTAGGCAGCGTTCGCTTCTTCATAGGCCCCCCCCTTGTTGATCAGCGCCAATGCGAGCGCAAGGTGGGGGTAGGAGTTGCCGGGGTTCAATTCGACCCCGCGCCGCGCCGCCACCAGTGCAGCGGAATTCCGGCCTAGCAATGTGCTGACGGAACTGAGTGCGGCGTGAGAAAATTCGTTTCTGCTGTCCAATGCCACTGCCCGCTTGGCGGCGTCGTGTGCGTCTTGCAGCGTTTTTTCGGGCGCAGTACTCCAATTCAGATAGGCCTCCATGAACTGCGCCATCGCTAACCAGGCATAGGCCAGACCGAATTCGGCATCGATTTCGACGGACTTCTTGAACAAGGCCTGAGCCTTGGCGTTGTCTGCTTCCTTGAACGTGTTGAAGTGCCACAAGCCTCGCAACAACCAATCATGGGCGACCAGATTATCGGGCCGCCGGCGCCTGGCACGCTCCGTTTCGGCAGTCATAACCGCCGGGTTGGTGGCGCTGACCACTTGTTCCGTGATCTCATCCTGCAGGGCAAAGATGTCGTCGAGTTCGCGATCATAGCGCTCGGCCCAAATGTGGCTGCCGCTTTGCGCTTCGATCAACTGAACGGTGATGCGCACCCGGTTGCCGGCCTTGCGCACGCTGCCTTCCAGGACATAGCGAACGCCAAGCTCGCGCGCCACCTGGGGGATGTCCACGCTGCTTCCCTTGTAGACGAAGGTCGAATTGCGGGCGATCACGAACAGGCCGCGAAAGAGCGACAATCCCGTGATGATGTCTTCGGCCATGCCGTCGGAGAAATATTCCTGCTCGGCATCACCCGACATATTGGCGAACGGCAAAACGGCGATGGACGGCTTGTCTGGCATCGCCAACCCCGCAGAAGCCGGTTTCACGATGCTGTCCAACACCAAGCGATAAACCTTGACCGGAGCGGAGACGTTCTTGACCTCGCGTTCCCCCATGTCCTCGTAGGTCGCCTCGATGCGATTGCGTACCTGCTCGTAAACACCGCCGGAAATCAATATGCCGCCGGGTTCGGCCAGGGCTTCGATGCGAGCCGCGACGTTGACACCTTCGCCATGGATGTCCTGGCCATCGTCGATGATGTCACCGAGGTTGATACCGACGCGAAAATCGAGGCTGCTTTCAGCGAAGCTTTGCTGCATTTCGACGCCACATTTGACGGCTTCGTGCACAGTGGGAAATTCGGCTAAGAAACCGTCGCCGGTGAGTTTGACGAGCCGGCCTGAGTGGGCCTCCACCGTGGGGTTGATCACGCCATCGCGAACCGCCTGCCAGGCAGCGACCGTGCCTTCCGTATCCTCTTCCATGAGGCGGGTATAGCCGACCACGTCTGCGGCAAGTACCGCGGCAAGGCGTTGCTGGGTGGACCGATCCCCCATGCTTCTCCCCAGAGCAGATTTGTGGTGGCAATTCTATATGAAGTTGGACGGCTGGCAATTGATCAGCGGTGCATGCCCGAACGTCGGCTCTGGGTCATTAGCGACCGATTGGGCGGTGTCGGTATGGCGTGTCGTTTACTCAATATGTAGTGGGTGTCTGTCTTAACCGGATAGGCACGGGCCGAGGTTCGCGAACAACTGCAGAGGCTTGCCGTCGATCTCTTGACCCGGCTCTCGCTGGCCATCGGGGTGGCCGTCCGGGCCGACGGCACCGATGCCCTGGCGGCAGTGGAATAGCCGCCTAGCCTCAGCTCTCGGCGATGAACTCGCGATAGTCGGCGCTCAGCTCCTCGACGGCCGCCGCGAAGAGCCGGCCGCCGTCCTCGGGGCTGGACAGCGATGGGTCCGAGCCGATGCGGCCGTCCGGAAAGCGGCGGCGGTAGTCCTCGCTGTCGGCGAAGCTGGGCGCCAGCTTGGGCGCCGGCTCCATCTCGGCCTGCTTGATGAAGTCGGGACAGAGGTATTGCGCCACCGAGACCTCCGAGGGCGTGGCGTGGTGCCCCTCGGCGTCGCCATAGAGTTTCTTGGCCAGCTCTCGCGTCTTGGGGCGGATCCACCAGTTGCGCACGGTGCATCTGAGCTCGCCGTTGCCGCCGCCGCGGGCCAGGCTGCTCTCGCTGTAGATCTCCGAGAAGGCGGCCTGGATGGTGGCCACGTTGCCGCCGTGGCCGTTGACGAAATAGAAGCGCCGGAAGCCGTGGCGGCCGAGCGAAACCACGTTGTCCCGGATGACCGCGATCAGGGTCGATGGACGCAGCGTCATGGAGCCGCTAAAGGCCATGTGGTGCTGCGCCATGCCGACGTTGATGGTCGGTGTAACCAGGGCCCCGGTGGCCTCGCCGATGGCGCCGCCGATGCCTTCGGCGCAAATGGCATCGGTGCCGATCAGGCCGTTGGGACCGTGCTGTTCGGTCGAGCCGATGGGTATGATGATGCCGTCGGCGCCATCGAGATAGCCCTCGACCTCGCTCCAGGTTGAGTGGTGCAGCAACATGGCGATCCTCCTTCGTGGTTGCACCTTGTGCCTGAACGGCCGGGATTTGTCCATCGGCCAGGCGCGGCGTTTCGAGCGCGTTGTTCCGCCGCCCATTTGAATCAATAATGCGTCTGCCGCGGTGCCATGCTGGCGGCTGCCCGCGGCCCCGCGGGCGCCTGTAGGATTTATGGAGGTCACCCCCCATGAGCGAGAATTCGCTGTTCCCCGTGGCCCGGGACTGGGCCGACAAGGCCTGGTGCGACAAGGCCGGTTACCAGGACATGTACCGCCGTTCGATCGAGGATCCCGAGGGCTTCTGGGGTGAGGAGGGCAAGCGTATCGATTGGCTCAAGCCCTACACCAAGGTCAAGGACGTCTCCTATTCGGGCGATGTCCATATCCGCTGGTTCGAGGACGGTACCCTGAACGCCAGCGCCAATTGCCTCGACCGCCATCTGGCCAGCCGCGGCGACCAGACCGCCATCATCTGGGAGGGCGACGACCCGGCCGAGGACAAGCGCCTGAGCTATCGCCAACTGCACGCCCAGGTCTGCCGCTTGGCCAACGGCCTCAAGTCGATCGGCGCCAAGAAGGGCGACCGCGTGACCATCTATCTGCCGATGATCCCCGAGGCCGCCATCGCCATGCTGGCCTGCGCCCGCATCGGCGCCGTTCATTCCGTGGTGTTCGGCGGCTTTTCGCCCGACAGCCTGGGCGGGCGCATCCGGGATTGCGATTCCAACATCGTCATCACCTCCGACGAGGGGCTGCGCGGCGGACGTCCCATTCCGCTCAAGGCCAACACGGATGCGGCGCTGGAATCCTGCCCGACGATCGAGAAATGCGTCGTCGTCAAGCGCACCGGCGGCGACATCGAATGGCATGAGGGGCGCGACGTCTGGTACCACGACATCACCGAGGCGGCCTCGGAGGATTGCCCGCCCGAGGAGATGGCCGCCGAAGACCCGCTCTTTATCCTCTATACCTCGGGCAGTACCGGCCAGCCCAAGGGCGTGCTGCACACCACCGGCGGCTACATGGTCTACACCGCGATCACCCACCAGTACGTCTTCGACTACCACGATGGCGACATCTACTGGTGCACCGCCGACGTGGGCTGGGTCACCGGCCACAGCTACATCGTCTACGGTCCCCTGGCCAACGGCGCCACCACGGTGATGTTCGAGGGCGTACCCAACTATCCCGATTCGTCACGCTTCTGGCAGGTTTGCGACAAGCACCAGATCAACATCTTCTATACCGCGCCGACCGCCATCCGGGCGCTCATGCGCGAGGGCGACGGGCCGGTGGCCAAGACCAGCCGCCAATCGATCCGGCTGCTGGGCACGGTCGGCGAGCCCATCAATCCCGAAGCCTGGCTGTGGTATCACCGGGTGGTCGGCGAGGGCCGTTGTCCCATCGTCGATACCTGGTGGCAGACCGAGACCGGCGGCATTCTGATCACGCCGCTGCCCGGCGCCATCGACCTCAAGCCGGGCTCGGCAACGCTGCCCTTCTTCGGCGTCAAGCCCGAGATCGTCGATGCCGACGGCCAGGTGATCGAAGGCGCCGGCCAAGGCAACCTGGTCATCAGCGACGCTTGGCCGGGCCAGATGCGGACGGTTTTCCGTGACCACGAACGCTTCAAGCAGACCTACTTTTCGACCTACCAGGGAAAATACTTCACCGGCGACGGCTGCCGCCGCGACGAGGACGGCTATTATTGGATCACCGGCCGCGTCGACGACGTCATCAACATCTCGGGCCACCGCATGGGAACCGCCGAGGTGGAGAGTGCGCTGGTCAGCCACGCCCTGGTCGCCGAGGCCGCCGTGGTCGGCTTTCCCCACGACATCAAGGGCCAGGGCATCTATGCCTACGTCACCCTGACGGTCGGCCAGGAGCCCAACGAAGCCTTGCGCGACGAGCTGGCAAAATGGGTGCGCAAGGAAATCGGGCCGATCGCCACGCCGGACCACATCCAGTGGGCGCCGGGCCTGCCCAAGACGCGGTCGGGCAAGATCATGCGGCGAATTCTGCGCCAAATCGCGGCCGACCAGTCCGACGACCTGGGCGACACCTCGACACTGGCCGATCCGGGCGTGGTCGATGACCTGGTGGCAAACCGCATGAGCAAATCGGCTTGAGCAGACCCGCCTGGGGGCCGCCTTCGATCGGAAAAGTGCTCTATTCTAAGGGCTTTTGCTTCGATCACTCTTGAAAACGAACGGTCGGTCGGTATATATCCATCATGGGCAAAGGGGCAGAAACGCGCGACGCCATTTTGCGACATGCCATCGGTCTGGCCAGCGTGGTCGGGCTGGAAGGTTTGACCATTGGCGGTTTGGCCAAGGAACTGGCGATATCGAAAAGCGGGCTGATCGCCCATTTCGGCACCAAGGAGGCGCTGCAGCTTTCGGTGCTGCAGGCCGCGGCGGGCATGTTCGGCAACCGCATCATCGTGCCCGCGCAACGCGCCGAACCGGGTGAAGCCAGGCTCAGGGTGCTGTTTGAGAACTGGTTGCGCTGGACCCGCCTGCCGGAGCTGCCGGGTGGCTGCATTTTCGTCAGTGCCTCGGCCGAGCTCGACGATCGTCCTGGAATCTGCCGCTATTTTCTCGCCCGCATCCAGAAGGATTGGCTCAAGAACCTGGAGGCGGCCGTCACCGAGGCCATCGAGGCAGGCCAGTTCCGGGCCAACATCGACGCCTCCCAGGTCGCTTTCGACATCATCGCCATTCACCAGGGCTTTCACTTTTTCGACCGTCTGCTGCGCGACGCCACGGCCGAAGTGCGGGCCCGGGCGGCATTCAATTTTCTTGTCTTGCGAGCCCGCCAGCGGGGCCCGGCGGAAGGCGAAGAGGGTGGCGAAGAAGAAGGCGCCGGCGATACTTGACTAAGATCCGCCTGTGGCGCCGCCGGTGGCGGCGGCGAGGCTCAGCGTGACGGCCGAGGCGGCCACGATTTCGTCGACGCTGGCGCCCCGCGAGAGGTCGGCCAGCGGCTTGGCGAAACCCTGCAGGATGGGGCCGATGGCGCGCCCGCCCGACATTATCTGGCTTAGCTTGTAGCCGATGTTGCCGGCGTCGAGGTCGGGAAAGATCAGTACGTTGGCCTGGCCGGCGACGGCGCTTAGGCGCCGCACCTTGTGCGCCGCGACGGCGGGGCTGAGCGCCGCATCGGCCTGCAGTTCGCCGTCGACGGCCAGCTCGGGCGCCAACTCGCGCAGCCGTTCCAGGGCGGCCCGGACCTTGTCGATACGGGCGTGTTGGGCGCTGCCGTGGGTCGAGAACGAGAGCAGCGCCAGCCTGGGCGGCTGGTCCAGCAGCAGTCTGGCGCTGGCGGCCGAGGCCAGGGCGATGTCGGCAAGTTCCCTGGCCGTCGGCTCGACCGTCACGGCGCAGTCGGCAAACAGCAGAACCCGATCCTGGCCGCCGCCATGGCCGGGAATCTCCATGACAAAGAAGCTCGACGGCGTCTCTATGCCGTCGGCCAGACCGATCGCCATCAAGCCGGCCTCGATCACCCGGCGGGTGGGGTTGGCGACGCCCGCCACCAGGGCGTCGGCCTTGCCTTGGGCCACCATGGCGGCGGCGAAATGCAGTGGTTTGCGCAACAGGCGGCGGGCCAGTTTGGCCTCCAGCCGGCGTGGTCCCTGGGCATAGCTTTGGGCCAGCTGCTCGAGGTCCGTTTCCGCGGGATCGGCGATGCGCACGTCGTTCGTAGCCAGGCCGGCCGCCGCCGCCGCCGCCGCCACCTCGGCCGCCGGGCCGACCAGGAGCGGCCGGGCGATGTCGTGCTCGACGAGCCGTCCGGCGGCGGCCAGGACGCGCTCCTCGGTGCCCTCGGCAAAGACCACGCAGCGGCCCTGCCCGCGCACCTTGGCGATGAGTTCGGCGACGATGTCCATGAGCCCCCTTGGCCCTGTTGGCGCTGTTGGCGCTGTTGGCCCTGTTGGCGCTGTTGGCCCTGTGCAAACCTGAGCTCTGGATCTTACCCCGTCCGCTGCTGCTTCATAACCTGGCACCTTCGCCCCAGCAAGCGACCAGCTCCAGACCGGAACCAGCACCATGAACGACCAGGCAGCGGCCGACGTCAAGATCCATAGGGGACTGATGGGCGTGCACTTCGATCGCACCGAAACCACCCATATCGACGGCCGGGCCGGCGAGCTGCGCTACCGCGGCTATTCGATCCACGACCTGGCCCAGCACTCCAGCTTCGAGGAGACGGCGTATTTGCTGCTGCATGGCGAACTGCCCGATGCCGACGCGCTGGCGGCCTTCGATGCCGAACTCAAGGCGGCGCGCAAGTTGCCCGAGGCCGTGGTCGAGATCGTGCGCGCTCTCGGCCAGGCCCATCCCATGGAGGTCCTGCGCACCGCGGTTTCGGCCCTCGGTGCCTTCGACCCCGACCTCGACGAGAGCTCGCCCGCCGCCATATTGCGCAAGGGCGTTCGGCTGACCTCGCAGGTACCCCTCATCGTCGCCAGCCACCACAACCTGCGCCAGGGGCGGCCGCCGGTGGCGCCCGATCCAGAGCTCGGCCACGCCGCCAATTTCCTCTACATGCTCAAGGGCGAAGCGCCCAGCGCCGCGGCGGCCCGACTGATGGACACCGATTTCGTGCTCCACGCCGAGCACGGCTCCAACGCTTCTTCGTTCACCGCCCGCGTGGTCTCGGGCACCAACGCCAATTTCCACGCCGCCGCCAGCGCCGCCGTGGCGGCGCTTTCGGGGCCGGCCCATGGCGGTGCCGCCGAGGACGTCATGCGCATGGCGGCCGAGATCGGCGAAGCCGCCAAGGCGGCCGACTACGTCAAGGCCAAGCGCCGGGCCAAGCAGCCCGTGACCGGCTTCGGCCACCGCGTCTATCGCACCGAGGATCCGCGAGCCCGGCACATGCGCGAGGGTGTGGAAAAGCTGGGCCGCGAGATGGGCCAGCCCCAGTGGTACGAGATTCTGCAGGCCGTGGTCGGCGCCATGCAGCCCTATGCCCGCCACGGCGTCAACGTCAACGTCGACTTCTATTCAGGCGTGGCCTACTACCTGCACGGCATTCCCGAAGATCTGTTCGTGCCCATCTTCGCCGTCGGCCGGGTGCCGGGCTGGACGGTGCAGGTGCTGGAGCAATTGGCCAACAACATCCTGATCCGGCCGCTGCTGCACTACGTCGGGCCGGAGCCCAGGGACTATGTAGCGCTCGACCGGCGTTAGGCGGGTTTCTCCGCTTCCTCCTTTTCGTTTTCCCCCTCGGCTGCGGCTGCGGCGGGGGCAGGTGTGGGCTCGGCAGGTTGGTCCGGCTGGTCCGACGGATCGGCCCGGCTGAAGATCGCATCGGGGTCCAGCGCCGGCTCGGGCTCGCTCTCGGGGGCTTCGGCGGCGGCGCCGAAGACGTTCTCGGCGGTGGCCTTTTCCTCTTCCACGGGCAGCCTCGGCGACAAATCCGGCGGCGCCTGTTCGGGCTTCACCTCGGGTGTCTCGGTCGCCGTCGCCGCCGTCGCCGCCGCCGTAGCGGCCGCGGCGGTGCCGGCGCCCTTGCCGCCTTGGCTCTTGAGTTCCTTTTCCTCACGGGCGCGTCGCCGCGCCTGGGCCTTGGTCACCGCGGTGTCAAGCTCGGCCTGGGTGCACATGCCCAGAGAAACCGGATCCATGGGCTTGATGTTGGCGATGTTCCAATGCGTGCGTTCGCGCACCGAATTGATGGTCGGCTTGGTGGTCCCGACCAATTTCGAAACCTGGGCGTCGGAGAGTTCCTCGTGGTAGCGCAGCAGCCACATGATGGCGGATGGCCGGTCCTGGCGCTTGGAGACCGGCGTGTAGCGCGGCCCGGAAGTGCGCGCCTGGGGCCTGGGCATGTTGGATTCGGCGAGTTCCAGGCGGGCGCTGCTATCGCTCAGGCAGCGCTCGATTTCCTCCGCTGTCAATTGGCCGTTGGAGATGGGATCGAGACCCTGGATGCCGACCGCGACCTCGTCATCGGCGATGCCCTTGACCTCGAGCGGGTGGAGACCGCAGAAGCTGCCGATCTGTTCGAACGTCAAGGCCGTGTTGTCGACCAGCCAAACGGCCGTGGCCTTGGGCATTAGGGGCGTCACCATTGGCTGCTCTCCTTCACGAGCCCGGTCCCGGTTGCCGCCGGAACCCATCTAAGGGGTTGGCTGTTTGGGCCTTTGCCGCCAGCCTGGTGCATGGCGGCGGCCCAGGTTGTCGCCCGGCCTCTGCCGAGGCGGGCGAGGTTCGCGACAATACCGTCTCGGTCTCAGTTTGTCAGCACGATCTTGCCGATATGGGCGCCGCTCTCCAGGCGGGCGTGGGCCTCGGCGGCGGCGGCCAGGGGATAGCTCGAATCGATCACCGGCGCAATGGCGCCGGATTCCAGCAGCGGCCAGATGTTCTGGCGCAAGCCCTCGGCCATGGCCGCCTTGGCCGCCACGCTTTGTGGCCTGAGCGTCGAGCCGGTAATGCTCAGGCGCTTGACCATGACGGCCAGCAACGGCAGCGTCACCTCCGCCCCCTCGAGAACCGCGATCTGAACCAGACGTCCCTCGGGCGCCAGCGCCGCCAGGTTGCGCCCCAGGTAGTCGCCGCCCACCATGTCGAGGATGACGTCGACCCCGGCGCCCGCGGTGGCTTTTTTGATTTCGGCGACGAAATCCTGTTGCCGGTAGTTGATACCCTGCTGCGCCCCCAATTCCTCGCAGGCCCGGCATTTCTCGTCGCTGCCCGCCGTCGTCAGCACCCGGGCGCCGAGCGCCCTAGCCATCTGGATGGCAATGGTGCCGATACCCGACGAGCCGCCGTGCACCAACAACACCTCACCCGGGGCCAAGCGGCCGCGCTTGAAGACATTGGTCCAGACGGTGAAGACGGTTTCCGGCAGCGCCGCCGCCTGCAGCATGGTCAGCGGTGCCGGCACGGGCAGCGCCTGGGTCTCGGGCGCGACACAGTATTCGGCATAGCCGCCGCCCGACACCAATGCGCAGACCGCATCGCCGAGCCGCCAGGCCGTGACTTCGTGGCCCAAGGCCACCACCGTGCCCGCCACCTCGAGCCCCGGCAGATCGGAGGCCCCGGGCGGCGCCGGGTAGGCGCCGGCCCGCTGCATGACGTCGGGCCGGTTGATGCCGGCCGCCGCCACCTTTATCAAAACCTCTTCGGCCGCCGGCTCGGGCCGCGGGCGTGGCACCGGCCGCAGCACTTCCGGCCCGCCGGGCGTGCTGATCTCGATGGCGGTCATGGTCTGGGGAAGGGCATCGCTCATTTATTGATCTCCAGCCGCAGCGAGAGGGATATCCGCGTTTGGGGCAAAGGGTGACATACTGCAATCGGCTGCGGATTAATAGCGCCGCCAGGAAAGGTTTCGGGAAGTAGGGCCATGAGCTTTGACGACGACGAAATCGCGCCGCCGCCGGAACGCCTGAGTGACGACGAATTGGCGCTCATGTCGGTCGGCGAATTGAACGACCGCATTGCCGGCCTGGAAGCCGAGATCGAGCGGGCGCGGCAAAACATTGCCGCCAAGCAGGAGCACCGCGGCGACGCGGAATCTTTTTTCAAATCCTAGAGTGGATCTCACGTAGTGAGATCCACTCTAGGATTCTTATCGCTCACGGCGGCGGGTCGCGTTGCTCCCGTTGCAGTTTTGTCACTCACGGCGGCAGACCTTCGGTCCGCAGCCTCCGCGGGGGCGCCGCAGTGGCGGCGGATCACGTTGCTCCCGTTGCACTAGGGTCCGTTGACAATTAACGCAAATCAATCATGGTGGCGACGAGGCTCAAGTTTGCGGCATAGCTTGTGTCGGTTTTGTCGTAGCGCGTAGCAATGCCCCGGAATTCCTTGATCTTGGCGAAATAGTTCTCGACCAAATGGCGCCATCGGTAGATATCCTTGTCGTAGGTG
>JASLXG010000233.1 GCA_030740435.1 Alphaproteobacteria bacterium
TTGGTCGAGAACTATTTCGCCAAGATCAAGGAATTCCGGGGCATTGCTACGCGCTACGACAAAACCGACACAAGCTATGCCGCAAACTTGAGCCTCGTCGCCACCATCATTGATTTGCGTTAATTGTCAACGGACCCTAGACCACCCGTTTTTCGCGTAACGCGCCGATCTCGGCCGCCGAATAGCCCAGCGCTTCTAGAACACCGTCCGTGTGTTCGCCCAGCGTCGGGGCGCGGCGCTGGATGCCGCCCGGCGTGGCCGAGAGCTTGACCGGGGTGTCGGCCACCGGGGCCGGGCCCTTGAGGCCGGGATAGTCGGACTCCTGGAAATAGCCCACGGCGTTGACATGGACATCGTCGAGTGCGTCTTGCGGGCTGTAGACCTGGGCCGCCGGGATGCGGGCCTCTTCCATCGCCGCCAGCACTTCGGCCGTGCTGCGCTCGGCGCACCAGGCGGTCATGCGCTGGGAGAGCAGGGCGCCGTTGTCGCCGCGGTCCTGGTCGCCCTCGAAGCGGGGATCCTCGAGCCAGTGCTGCTCGCCCATCAAGCGCGCCCAGCGCTCGAAAAGCGGCCGGCCCACCACGTGCACCAGCACCCAACCGTCCTTGGTGGCGAAAGTGTCGGCGGGACCGCCGCCCTGGCTGCGGTTGTGCGAGGCCACGCGGTCGATCCCCAGCGCCGCCTGTTCCATCAAGAAGGCATTGCCGACCCACAGCGCCGAGCCCAACAGCGAGCCCTCGACCTGTTGGCCACGGCCCGATTTGTCGCGCTCCCTAAGCGCCATCATGGTGCCGAAAGCCATCAGGATGGCGGTGGTGAAATCGACATAGGGGGCCCAGGACTTCATGGGCTGGTCGGCATGGCCGGTCAGGTGCATGTTGCCCGACATGGCCTGGCCGATGCCGTCGAAGCCGACCTTGGCGGCATAGGGACCGGTCGAGCCGAAAGCCGACGGCGTGACGCTGATGATGTCCTCTTTGATGGCTTTCAGCGATTGGTAGTCGAGCCCCATGGCCTCCAGCGTCTCGAAAGGCAAATTGGCCAACACCACATCGGCCGTGGCCACCAGGCGGGCCAGCACTTCACGGCCCTCGGGCTTCATGGGGTTGAGCGTCAGGCTTTGTTTGTTGCGCGCCAGCTGGAGGAAAAGGCAGCCCTCGCCGTCCTCGGTAATGGGGGCGGTGAAGCGGTCCTCGCTGCCGTCCACTTTCTCGACGCGGATGACCTCGGCGCCGAAATCCCCCAACAGCGTGGCGCAGCAGGGTCCGGCGATATAGCGCCCGAAATCGAGAACCCGGATGCCTTCCAAAACGCTCATGCTCTTAGCCTTTCGTTGTCGGGATCGTAGGGCGATTCGGGGATCACCGTGGCCCGGTGCTTCTGTCCCAGGATGACGATCTCGAGCTCCGTGCCTTCGGCCGCCATTTCAGGCGCCACCATGCCCAGCGCCAGGCTTTTTTGCACTCGCCAGCCATAGGCGCCGCCGGTGGCCCGGCCGACAATCTCGCCGCCGGCCATGATGGGCTCGCTGCCGCGGGCGTCGGCCTCCTCGACGTCGTGCACCTCCAAGGTGACGAATTGGTACTTGAACCCCTGGCGCTGCCACTCGGCCAGGGCGTCGCGACCCAGGAAGTCGCCCTTGTTGAGATGGACGAAGCGTTGCAGTCCGGATTCGAAAGCGGCGTACTCGATGGAAAGTTCGGTGCCCCACATGCGATAGGACTTTTCGATACGCAGCGATTCCATGGCCCGCATGCCGAAGGGCTTGAGCCCGAACTCGGCACCGGCTTCCATAAACAAGTCGAAGATGGTGTTCTGCATCTCTATGGGATGATGAAGCTCATAGCCCAGCTCGCCGACGAAGTTGATGCGCATGGCCCGGGCCTGGGCGCAGCCCACGTCGATCAGGCGTCCGGAAAGCCAGGGAAAGGCGGCGTTGGAAAGATCGGCGTCCGAGACCTTGGCCAGCAGATCGCGCGATTTCGGCCCGGCCAGCACCAGCACGCCCAGTTGCGAGGTCAGGTGGTCCAGGCGCACGCTGCCGTCGGCCGGCAGCTGCTTTTCCAGGGCGTCCCGGTCCATGCGCTCGGCGGCCCCGGCGGAGACCAGGTAGAAGCTTTGCGGGCCATCGCGCATGATGGTGAATTCCGAACGCACGCCGCCGTTGGCCGACAAGAGGTGGCCGAGATTGACGCGCCCCACTTGCCGGGGTAGGCGGTTGGCCAGCAAAAGGTCGAGCCAGGCCTCGGCACTGGGGCCCGAAACCAGGAACTTGGAAAAAGCCGTGAGGTCCAAAAGCCCGACGGATTTTTCTACCTGGCGGCATTCGTTGCCCACGTGATCGAAATAGTTGGTGCGGCGAAAGCTCATGTCGTCGCAGGGCTCGACGCCCTCGGGGGCGAACCAGTTGGGCCGTTCCCAGCCGTACTTTTGCCCGAAAACGGCGCCGAGATCCTTCATGCGCTGGTAACAGGGCGCCGTCTTCAGCGGCCGCGCCGCCGGGCGTTCCTCGTCGGGGAAGTGGATGGTGAAGACGCCGGCATAGGTCTCCTCGTTCTTGGCCTTGAGGTAGCCGCGCGAGGCGTAAGCGCCGAAGCGGCGGGGGTCGACGCCCAGCATGTCGATACTGGGTTCGCCCTCGACCAGCCATTCGACGAGCTGCCAGCCGGCGCCGCCGGCCGCCGTGATGCCGAAGCTGTGGCCCTCGTTGAGCCAGAAATTCCGCAGCCCCCAGGCCGGCCCGACGATGGGGTTGCCGTCGGGGGTGTAGGGGATGGGACCGTTGACCACCTCCTTGACGCCGACCTCGCCGAAAGCCGGCACTCGGTTGATGGCAGCCTCGATGTGGGGCTCCAGGCGGTCGAGGTCGGCGGGGAAGAGGTCGTTCTCGAAGCTGGCCGGCGGGCCGTCGACGAAGCAGGCCGGGGCGCCTTTTTCGTAAGGTCCCAGCAACAGGCCGCCGGCTTCCTCGCGCAGGTAGTAGGAGCTGTCGGATTCACGAAGCACGCCCATCTCGGGCAAACCCTGTTCACGCCGGGCGACGATCTCGGGATGGGGCTCGGTGACGATGAACTGGTGCTCGACCGGGATCACCGGCACGTCGAGGCCGACCATGGCGCCGGTCTGGCGGGCGTGGTTGCCGCTGGCCGCCACCACGTGCTCGCAAGTGATGTCGCCAGCATCGGTCTTGACCAGCCATTCGCCGCCGGGTGTCTGCTCGATGGCCGTGACCAATGTACGGCGGTAGATCTCGGCACCGCCCTGGCGCGCTCCCCGGGCCATGGCCTGGGTGACGTCGGCCGACTGGATGTAGCCGTCCTCGGGATGCACGATGGCGCCGACCAGGCCCTCGGTCTGACAGAGCGGCCACAGGTCCTTGACCTCGTCGGGGCTGAGAAAATTCACCTCGACACCGATGGTGCGGGCGACGCCGGCATAGAAGTGGTATTCGTCCATGCGGTCCTGGCTGCGCGCCAGCCGGATGTTGCCGACCTTGCGAAAGCCCACGTCCTGGCCGGTCTCCGCTTCCAGCGTCTGATAAAGCGCCACCGAGTACTTGTGGATCTGGCCCACGCTGTAGCTCAGGTTGAACAGCGGCAGCAGCCCGGCCGCGTGCCAGGTCGAGCCCGCCGTCAGTTCGGTGCGCTCGATCAGCACCACGTCCGACCAGCCCTTCTTGGTCAGATGGTAAAGCGTCGAGACGCCGACGACACCGCCGCCGATGACCACCACACGAGCATGAGTTTTCATGTCAAACCCCCTGGAACGGCCGCGGGCCGGCTCAAGTACCCCCTTGCGCAAAAGGATGGCACGTCTGACGGCCATGATGGACCATCGGCTAGGAGCGTGGTCCGCCGTGACGGGGGACCATCACAAGGACCGCGCGACGACGTCCGATGGTCCATCATGGCCGCCCTTCGGGTCGCTTTTCCGGCCCTCTGGAGGGCGTCAGCAGCGCTTGCCGATGGCCCCGCATCGCCGGCCCGCTGCTTCCTACCCAGAGGGCCGGCAAAGCGATCGGACGTACCATCCTTTTGCGCAAGGGGGTACTGGTTTGTCTCTAGCAGATGGCCGCGGGGGGAACAAGCCAACGACGCGCGAACCCTGGTCATGGTTGCGCCGTTGAGGCAAAGTCGGGACCCACGGAGGATCACACGATGAGCCAGCCCAAAGCCCGGCGCGGCGGCCGCGAGGCCCGCCGGGCCCAACGCAACCGCCCCAAAAAGGCGACGCTGCCGGCCATTGTCCGGCACCTGCCGGTGCTCGACGTCCTGGGTGACGAAGGCCTCGAAATCATCGAAGCCAACGCCGAGACGGTGCTGGCCGAAATTGGCCTCGACTTTCGCGGCGACGCCGAGGTGCTCGAACTCTGGCGCCAGGCCGGGGCCGAGGTCGAAGGCGAACGCGTGCGCCTGCCGCGTGGCCTGGCCGCCAAGCTGCTCCAGACCGCGCCCGGCGAATTTACCCAGCACGCCCGCAATCCTCGGCGCAGCGTGCCCATCGGCGGCCCCAATACCGTCTTTGCGCCGGTCTACGGGCCACCCTTCGTGCGCGATCTGGAGGGCGGCCGGCGTTACGCCACGCTTGGGGACTTCGAGAACCTGGTCAAGCTCAGCTATCTCGCGCCGGCGCTGCATCATTCGGGCGGCGTCATCTGCGAGCCGGTCGACGTGCCGGTGGCCGAGCGCCACCTCGACATCCTGGCCGGCCACATCCGGCTTTCCGACAAGCCCTTCATGGGGGCGGTGACGGCGCCCGAGCGCGCCGCCGACAGCGTCGCCATGGCCGAGCTGGTGTTCGGCGCCGATTTCGTCGCCGCCCACACGGTGCTGCTCAGCCTGATCAACGCCAACTCGCCGCTGGTCTTCGATGCCACCATGCTGGGGGCGCTAAAGACCTATGCCCGGGCCAACCAGGCCACCATCGTGGCACCCTTTATCCTCTCCGGTGCCATGGGCCCGGTGACGGTGGCCGGTACGCTGACCCAGGTGCTGGCCGAAGCCCTGGCCGGCATGGCCTTGACGCAGCTGGTCAGGCCGGGCGCCCCCGTGGTCTTCGGCGCCTTCGCCAGCTCCATCTCGATGCAGTCGGGCGCCCCCACCTTCGGCACGCCCGAGCCCACGCTGGTGCTGCTGGCGGCGGCCCAGCTGGCGCGCCGCCTGGGGGTTCCCTTTCGCTCCGGCGGCTCGCTCAGCGCCGCCAAGATCGCCGATGCCCAGGCCGCATACGAAAGCGCCCAGACGCTGCTGCCGGCGCTGCTGGCCGGCAGCAACTTCGTGCTGCACGCCGCCGGCTGGCTCGAGGGCGGGCTCTGTGCCGGCTACGAGAAATTCGTGCTCGATGCCGACCAGCTCGGCATGATGCAGGTGCTGGTCAACGGCATCGACCTGAGCCCCGAGGCCCAGGCCCTGGAAGCCATAGCCGAGATCGGGCCGGGCAACCACTTTCTCGGCGCCGCCCACACCCAGGCGCATTTTGAAAGCGCCTTCTGGCGCTCGCACCTGGCCGACAACAATTCCTTCGAACAATGGCAGGAAGAAGGCGCCCAGGACGCCTCCCAACGTGCCTTTGAGAACTGGCAGCGCCAGCTCGCCAGCTACCAGCCTCCGCCGCTCGACCCCGCCATAGACGAAGCCGTCGGCGGTTTCGTGGCGCGGCGCAAGGCGGAATTGGCATCGTCATAACAATCGCCCAACATTGACGTTAACGTAAACGTCAAGGTAGACTCGGGGATCAATCTGGCGTTTTTGCGGCTCCGGCCTCCAAACAGAAAGCGAAACCTTGTCCACTGAACTTCAGTATCCCCTACCCACGCCTCCCGAGCTCGGCGCCGCCCTGGAAATCGCCCCCGGCGTCTTTTGGCTGCGCCTGCCGCTGCCCTTCGTGCTCGACCACGTCAACATCTGGCTCTTGGCCGACGGCGATGGCTGGACCCTGGTCGACACCGGCCTCAAGAGCAGCAAGATCGAAACGCTGTGGCGCCAGATCATGGCCGATCACTTCGCCGGCAAGCCGCTGAAACGGATCATCGGTACGCATTTCCACCCCGACCACATCGGCCTCGCCGGCTGGTTCGAGGAACACTGGCAGGTGCCGCTCTGGATGACCCGGCAGGACTGGTCGATGGGCCGCATGCTGCAGCTCGATAGCCACGACGATCTGCCCCAGCCGGTGCTCGACCATTTCGCCCGCACCGGCCTTTCCCAAGCCGAGGTGGCCGAGATGCAGGCCATGGGCTACGCCAACTTCGGCCGCCGCATCTCGCCCATCCCCATGGTCTACCAGCGCATCGCCCACGGTGACGAGATGACCATCGGCAAGCACGCTTGGCGCGTCGTGGTGGGCCGCGGCCATACGCCGGAACAAGCCTGCCTTTTTTGCGATGAGTTGAAACTACTGATCTCGGGCGATCAGATCCTGCCGCGCATCACGCCGATGATCGGCGTCTATCCCTCCGAGCCCGATGCCAACCCGCTGCAAGAGTTCCTGCATTCGCTGGACCGTTTCAAGGGCCTGCCGGCCAACACCCTGGTGCTGCCCTCGCACGACAACCCCTTCGTCGGCGTCGGCCCGCGCATCGACACCATCCGCCAGCACCACCGCGACCGGCTGGACGACATCTACGGCGCCTGCATCGAGCCCAAGACGCTGCGCCAGACCGTGCCCTACATGTTCGACCGCGAATTCACCGACGGCGAGATCTTCATGGCCGTGGCCGAGGGCCTGGCGCACGCCAATTACCTGATGGCGGAGGGCCAGCTCGACCGCGAGTTGGGCGATGACGGTGCCTATCGCTATCGCCAGGCCGGCAAGCGCGCCGCCGCGGCCTAGGCGTACAAGAGAGGAGAAAACCATGGCCGAGACCGTGCTCAGCCAGCGCGACGGTGCGGTGTTGACGCTGACGCTCAACCGGCCCGATCGGCTCAATGTCCTGGACGAGCAGATGTGCCAGGACCTGGCGGCGGCCGGCCAAGCCGCGGCGGCCGACGCCAGCGTGCGTTGCGTCGTGCTCGAGGGCGCCGGGCGCGGCTTTTGCGCCGGCGGCGATATCGCCGCCCTGAGCCGGCGCTTCGATGCCGACGCCGATACCCAGTTGGCCAACTATCGCGACTTCGTGGCCGGCTACCACGCCGCCGTGGCGCCCTTGCAGGGCATGCCGAAGCCGGTGCTGGCCAGCGTTCACGGCCCGGCCGCGGGCGGCGGCATGAGTTTGGCCATGGCCTGCGACATGATCGTGGCGGCCGATGACGCGGTCTTTTCGCTGGCCTATTCGACACTCGGCGTCAGCCCCGACGGCGGCAGTACCTTTTCGCTGCCGCGCATCGTCGGTATGAAAAAGGCCATGGAACTGGCCATGATGGGCGAGCGTCTCGACGCTCGTGAGGCGTTGGATCTGGGGCTCGTCAACTGGGTTGTACCGGCGGCCGAGCGCCAGGCCGAGGGCGTCCGGCTGGCAGCCAAATTGGCCGGCCGCGCCACCGTCGCGCTGGGCCGCACCAAGGCGCTCTTGTATGAATCCTCGCGCGCCACCCTGGCCCAGCAGCTCGAGGCCGAGTGCGAGAATTTCGCCGCCTCGACGCTCACCGAGGATTTCAAGAACGCCGCGGAAGCGTTCCTCGCCAAGCGCACCCCCGAATATAAGGGGCGCTAGAACTCACCGGAGGCCGCCATGCTCAAGACCCGGGTTACCGAGCTTTTCGACATCGAATATCCCATCGTCCAGGGCGGCATGCAGTGGGTCGGCCGGGCCGAGTTGATCTCGGCCGTGGCCAACGCCGGCGCCTTGGGCTTCCTCACGGCGCTCACCCAGCCCACGCCCGAGGACCTGGAAAAGGAAATCGCCCGCACCCGCGAGATGACCAACAAGCCCTTCGGCGTGAATTTGACCATCTTCCCGACGCTGAAGCCGGTGCCCTACGAGGAATACGTCCAGGTCATCGTCGAATCCGGCATCAAGGCGGTGGAAACTGCGGGGCGCAACCCCGAACCCTTCATGCCCACCCTCAAGGCCGCCGGCATCAAGGTGATCCACAAATGCACCTCGGTGCGCCACTCGGTCAAGGCCGAGGCCATCGGCTGCGATGCCGTTTCGATCGACGGCTTCGAATGCGCCGGCCACCCCGGCGAGGACGACATCCCGGCCCTGGTGCTGATCCCGGCCACCGCCGACAAGGTCAAGATCCCCCTGGTCGCCTCGGGCGGTTTCGCCGACGGCCGCGGCCTGGCGGCGGCGCTGGCGCTGGGCGCCGAGGGCATCAACATGGGCACCCGCTTCATGGTGACAGAAGAGGCCCCGATCCACCCCGAGATCAAGCAGGTGCTGGTCGACGCCGACGAGCGCGACACGGCCCTGATCATGCGCTCGCAGCGCAATACGGGCCGCGTCTATCGCAACTCCGTGGCCGACCGGGTGATCGAGATTGAGGCCACGGGCGAGGCCACCATGGCGGAACTCGGCCCCCTGGTTTCGGGCCAAAAGGGCCGCCAGGTGCTGGAACAGGCCGAGATCGACAAGGGCCTGTTGTATGCCGGCATGGTGGTGGGAATCATCAACGACGTGCCGACCTGCAAGGATCTGGTCGAGCGCATCGTCGCCGAAGCCGAAGCCATCATCAACCAGCGCATGGTGGCGGCGGTAGCTTAGCGGAGGGAAACATGTCCGAGGGCCTGAAGGACAAAACGCTTTTCATCAGCGGCGCCAGCCGCGGCATCGGCCTGGCCATTGCCTTGCGGGCGGCGCGGGACGGCGCCAACATCCTCATCGTCGCCAAGACCGCCGAACCCCACCCCAAGCTTCCCGGCACCATCTTCACCGCCGCCGGCGAGATCGAGGAGGCCGGCGGCCAGGCGCTGCCGGTGGTCACCGACATCCGTGACGAACACCAGGTCGAGCACGCCGTCGAACGCGCGCTGGAGGCCTTCGGCGGCATCGACGTTTTGGTCAATAACGCCAGCGCCATCAGCTTGAGCGGCACCATGGAAACGCCGATGAAGCGATTCGATCTCATGCACCAGGTCAACACGCGCGGCACCTATGCCTGCTCGCAAGCCTGCATCCCGCATCTGATCAAGGCCCAGAACCCGCATATCCTCAACCTTTCGCCGCCCTTGAGCATGAGCCCGCGCTGGTTCGCGCCGCACGTCGGCTACACCCTGGCCAAGTACGGCATGAGCCTTTGCGTGTTGGGCATGGCCGAGGAATTCCGTGACGCCGGCGTCGCCGTCAACGCGCTCTGGCCGCGCACCGGCATCGCCACGGCGGCCATCCGGATGATTGGCGGCGAGGAGACCATGAAACGCTGCCGCAAGCCCGAGATCATGGCCGACGCCGCTCACGCCATCCTCTGTCGCGAGGCCGGGTCGTGCAGCGGCAACTTCTTCATCGACGACGAGGTGCTGGCAGAAGAAGGCGTGACCGACCTTTCGGCCTACGCCGTCGACCCCGAGGCCGAGCTGGTGCTCGACTTCTTCATCGACGGCCACGAAGACACGGCCATGGTCTAGCCCGCATTTCTCACCGGGTCATGGCCTGCGCGGCGCTGTCGCGCCAACAGGGTAGGAGCGCTGCGCCGCGCGATGTGGGACATCGGGCAAGCAGCGCGACACACCCTGTCGGCGCGACAGCGCCGCCCGAAGGGTCGCCCCCAGCCGCGCGCCCGCTACAGAAAAGTACGAAGAACGTAGCCCCGCTACGATCTTCGGACTTTTCCTTCCGGATCGCATCACCTGGGGGCGACGCAGGCCGTGACCCGGTGAGAAATGCGGGTTAATCCAACGGATACGGGGTGTGGCCGCGCACGGCATGGGGCCGGTAGGGCTCCTCCAGCAGCGCCATCTCCGCCACCTCGAGGTCGATATCCAGCGCCTTCACCGATTCGCGTAGCTGCCCAAGCTTGCTGGCGCCGATGATGGGCGCCGTGACGTATGGCTTGTGCAGCATCCAGGCCAGGGCGATCTGGGTCGGCGAAACCCCGCGCTGCTTGGCCAGCGCCAGCACGCGCTCGACGACCTCGAAGTCCTCGGGCTGGTAATAGAGATCGGCGGAAAAGGGATCGCCCTTCGAGCGCGGCGTCTTGCCGCCGCCGCGCCGGTAACGGTTGCCGGCCAGGAAGCCCCGGGCCAGGGGACTCCAGGGAATGACGCCGATGCCCTCTTCCTGACAGAGCGGCATCATCTCGCGCTCCTCTTCGCGGTAGATCAGGTTGTAGTGGTTCTGCATCGAGACGAATCTCGTCCAGCCGCCCAGGTCGGCGGCTTGCAGCATCTTGGCGAACTGGAAGGCGAACATGGAGGAGGCGCCGATGTAGCGCGCCTTGCCGGCCTTGACCACGTCATGCAGCGCCTCGACGGTTTCCTCGATGGGCGTTTCGTAGTCGAAGCGATGGATCTGGTAGAGATCGACGTAATCGGTACCCAGGCGGGCCAGGCTCTTGTCGATGGCGTCCATTACGTGCTTGCGGCTCAGGCCACGGTCGTTGGGGTCGTCGCTCATGGGCCCATAAAGCTTGGTGGCGATCACCAGTTCGTGGCGTGGCGCGTACTTGAGCAGCCACTTGCCGGTGATCTCCTCGCTCCTGCCCAGGCTGTAGACGTCGGCCGTGTCGAAGAAATTGATGCCCAAATCGAGCGCCAGCTTGTAGTGCGGCCGGGCGCCGCGCTCCTCGATGGTGTAGGGCCGGAAGGCCTTGCTGCCGTAGCCCATGGTACCGAAGCAGAGCCGGCTGACTTTGAGGCCGCTCGAGCCGAGATTGACATATTGCATGGTGTATCCCCGGGGTGGACGTAGAGGCCAATTTACTGCGCATCGCCCGTTGATTACCATGGGCCGGCCAAGCCGGGGGAACGGAGATGGCCAGCACCGTCGAGGAAGACCTCAGCCGAGAGGAATCCGAGGCCCGCACCGCCCGGCTGCTCGAGGTCTGCCGCCAGCTCGTGCTCGAACTTCACCCGCACAAGGCGGCGACACTTGCCCTGGTCCTCGATAGTTCGCTGGAGCGTGACCTCGGTCTCGACAGCCTGGGCCGGGTCGAGTTGCTCATGCGCCTCGAACAAGGCTTAGAGGTGCAGCTTCCGGAACAGCTCCTGGCCAGCGCCGAATCGCCGCGCGATCTCTTGCGCGCAGTCGCAAACGCCGGCCCGGCCCGGCCCCGGGGGCCGGCTCCGGAGGTGCTGCGCAGCGCCGAGCCGAGCCGGGCCGAGGCCCTGCCGCTGGGCGCCACGACGCTGGTCGAGATGCTCGACTGGCACGTGCTGACGCATCCCGACCGGCCCCACGTGCGCTTCCTGGCCGAGGACGGCTCCGAACACGAGATCAGCTACCGCGAGCTCCGCGAGCGGGCCCGCGAGGTGGCCGCCGGGCTGCGCCAGCGCGACGTCATGCCGGGGCAGGGGGTGGCCATCATGCTGCCCACGGGGCTCGATTTCTTTTACGCCTTCTTCGGTATCCTGCTGGTTGGCGCCGTGCCGGTGCCCAACTACCCGCCGGCACGCTTGAGCCAGATCGAGGACCATTTCAGGCGTCAGGCCGGCATCCTGGCCAACGCCCGCGTGCCGGTGCTGATCACCGTGCCCGAGGCCAAACCGCTGGCGCGCTATCTGCGCTCGCAAGTGCATGAGCTTGCCCAGGTCGTCACTGTCGACGATCTGCGCCAGCCGCCGGGCGACCAGCCCTGGCCGGTGGTCAAACCCGACGACCTGGCCTTTTTGCAGTACACCTCGGGCAGCACCGGAGCGCCCAAGGGCGTCATGCTGACGCATGCCAACCTGATGGCCAACGTGCGCGCCATGGGCCTGGCGCTGAAGGCCGATTCGACCGACGTCTTCGTCAGTTGGCTGCCGCTCTATCACGACATGGGCCTGATCGGCGCCTGGCTCGGCAGCATGTACCACGCCGTCAAACTGGTGGTGATGTCGCCGCTCACCTTCCTGGCCCACCCCGAGCGCTGGCTCTGGGTCATCCACGAACACCGCGGCTCGATCTCGGCGGCTCCCAATTTCGCCTATGAGCTCTGCACCCAGCGTATCGACGAGGCGGCTCTCGAAGGTCTCGATCTGGGCTCCTGGCGGATCGCCGCCAACGGTGCCGAGCCGGTGATTCCCGAAACCATGGAGGCCTTTATCGAACGCTTCGCACCTTATGGCTTCGAGGCGGCGAGCATGAAACCGGTCTACGGCCTGGCCGAGTCCTCGGTCGGCCTGGCTTTTCCGCCGCTCGAGCGCGGGCCGCTGGTCGACCGCATCCGGCGTGAGCCCTTCACTGCCGCCGGCCAGGCCATCCCGGCCGCCGAGGACGACGACAATCCACTGGCCTTCGTGGCCTGTGGTCAACCGCTGCCGGGTCACGAGTTCCGCATCGTCGACGATGGCGGTCGCGAGTTGCCCGAGCGCCAGGAGGGGCGTCTGCAGTTTCGCGGCCCCTCCAGTACCAGCGGCTATTTCCGCAACCCCGAGGCCACGAAGGAGATGTTCGACGGCGACTGGATCGATACCGGCGACTTCGCCTACATGTGGGGGGGCGATGCTTTCCTCACCGGCCGGCGCAAGGACATCATCATCAAGGCCGGCCGCAACATCTATCCCCAGGAGGTGGAGCGCGCGGTAGGCGATCTCGACGATGTGCGCACCGGCTGCGTCGCCGTCTTCGGCTACGCCGACGCCCACAGCGGCACCGAGCGCCTGGTGGTGATGGCCGAAACCCGCCTCGAGGACGCCGCCCCGCGCCAGCAACTGGAGAGAGACATCGAAGGCATCGTCAGCGACCTCTTGGGGGCGCCGCCCGACGACGTCGCTCTGGTGCCGCCCCAGGCGGTGCTCAAGACCTCGAGCGGCAAGATCCGCCGCGCCGCCTGTCGCGACCTCTACCGCAGCGGCGCGGCGGACAAGGGCCGGGGCGCCGTGTGGCTGCAATTCGCCCGCCTGGCCGGCGCCAGCCTGGTGCCCGAGGCCCGCCGCCTGTTGCGCCGCGGCGGCGACTATCTCTATGCCGGCTGGTGGTGGCTGGTCATCGCCCTGGCTGCCGTCTTGCTCTGGCCCGTGCTGACGGTGTTGCCCTGGCGGCGCTTCAACCAGGGGCTTTTGCGCCAGATGGCGCGCCTTGTCTTCGGCCTCACCGGAACGCCGCTGAAGGTGCGCGGGCTCGACGAACTGCCCCCGGGCACCGCCATCATCTGTAGCAACCACGCCAGCTACATCGATCCTCTGGTGCTGGCGGCAGCGTTGCCCAGGTCCTTCGGTTTCGTGGCCAAGGGCGAGCTCAGATCGAACCTATTGATCCGGCTGTTTCTCGATCATCTCGGGGTGTTTTTCGTCGAGCGCTTCGACCCCCGGCAGGGCGTCGAGGACACTGGCCAGATCTTGGCGACGGTCAAAGCAGGGACCTCGATCGCGCTCTTTCCCGAAGGCACGCTGACGCGAATGCCGGGGCTGCTGCCGTTCCGCATGGGCGCCTTCCAGATGGCGGCGGAGGGGCGGATACCGGTAGTAACCGTGGCCATCCGGGGCAGCCGCTACGTGCTGCGCGACGGCACCTGGTTCCCCCGCCGCGGCAGCCTCACCGTAAGCGTCAGCGAAAGCGTCGAGCCCGACGGTGCCGATTGGGCCGCCGCCATCCGGCTGCGCGACGCGGTGCGCGAAAAAATGCTGCGTACTTGCGGCGAGCCGGATCTGGCTTACGAGACCAGCCAGGGCGCCTACCAGGATGGCGGAAAAAACTGAACGGAGGTCACCATGCCCATCTTCTCCTCGCCCGCCTACGACGACCACGAAGAGGTCCACTTCTTCAACGACCGGGCGACCGGCTTGCGCGCCATCATCGCCATCCACGACACCACCCTGGGCCCGGCCGCCGGGGGCTGCCGCATGAAGACCTATGCCAGCGAACAGGACGCCATTGTTGATGCGCTGAGGCTGGCGCGCGGCATGACCTACAAGGCGGTGATGGCCGATCTGCCCTATGGCGGCGGCAAAAGCGTCATCATCGGCGATCCCCACAGGGACAAGACGGAAGCGCTTTTCCGCGCCTTTGGCCGGGCCGTGGAATCTTTGGCCGGGCGCTACCACACCGGCGAGGACATGGGCGTGACCATGCAGGACATGGATTGGGCGGCCCAGGAATCCGCCTACGTCCACGGCACCAGCGCCAGCCAGGCCCAGGATCCCTCGCCCGATACCGCCGTCGGTGTGTTGGCCGGCATCCAGGCGGCGGTCCGGCATAAGCTCGGGCGCCACGACCTCAAAGGTCTTGGCGTCGCCGTCCAGGGGCTGGGCAACGTCGGCTATCATCTTTGCCGTCTGCTGGCGGCCGAGGGTGCGCGCCTGAGCGTGGCCGACGTCGATGACGAATTGGTGGCGCGCTGCGTCGCCGAATTCGAGGCGGTGGCCATGCCGCCCGACGAGATTTACGCCGTCGATGCCGAGGTCTTCGCGCCCTGCGCCATGGGCGCCATCCTCAACGACCAAACCATCGGCCGGCTGGAATGCGACATCGTCGCCGACTCGGCCAACAACCAGTTGCTCGAGGAGCGCCACGGCCAGGCCCTGAGCCAGGCCGGCATTCTTTATGCCCCCGATTACGTCATCAACGCCGGCGGCTTCATCAGCATCGCCGACGAGATGGTGGCCGGCCGGCGCGACGAACAGCGCGTGCTGCGCCGCCTCCATGGCATCGGCGACTTGCTGGGCGAAATCTTCGTCCGGGCGGCGGCGGAAGGGCAGGCGACCGGCGACATCGCCGATGCCATGGCCCGTGAAAAGCTGGCCGCCAAGCGGGCCGGATAGACGGCCCAATCAGCCTTCGGCGTTGTCGCGCTCGTATTGCAGTGCCTGGGCGAACGAGGCCAGGTCCTCCAAGAGGTCCATCAGCGGGCTGGTGTGGTAGCTGATGATGCCGGCCGCTGTCTGGGGCAGCACCAGGCCCGAGCGCGTGGCCCGGCTGCAGGCTGCCTGCAATGCGGCGGCGGAGGGGTAGGGGTCGGGCACCATGGCCTGTTTGAGGGCACGCCAGCCGCTGGCCAACTGTTCCTCGACGCTGTCGCCAGTGTCCAGCATCCGTCGGTCGATACGCAACATGGTGGCGATCAGGGTGACTTCCTCGGGTGTCAGCGCGGCGATGATGTCGGCATACACCAGATAACGGTCCGGCGTGGTGTCGCCGGACAACACGGTGGCGATCATGATGCGGGCCAGGAGGCGCAGGTTGACCCGGGCGGCGCCCTCCAGGGCGGCGCGGCGGTAGCGGTAGATGGCGGCGTAGACGGCATCGTCGTTGGCCACCAACAGCTCTTTTTCGGCCCGGGCGTTGAGTTCCTCGACCACCACCGTCCGGCCCTTGGTGTCGCGGTGGTGCAGCAGGTCATGGATGCCGCTGGTCAGCATGCCGGCCCCGGCCGCCGTACTGGCATCGACCCCCTCGGGGGGCTGATCGAAATAGAGCTCGACGTAGGCCGCCAGGTTTTGCGTCGAGGTGGGCACGTCGGATGACATTGGGTTTCCTCAAGGGCTGATGGCGGGCATCGTCTGGTTCTTCTGATACCTGGGCCGGGGCGGTGGCGCAAGCCGGTGCCGCTTGCACGATTGGCGCCCGGCCGCAACAATGGTGCAGCCGAACGGCTTGGCGAAATCTTGGGAGAAGACGTGTGTCGGAAGATCTTTGTTACCTGTCGGCCAGCGAACTGCTGCGGCGTTATGGCGAAAAGTCGCTCTCACCCGTCGACGTCACCCAGGCCACGCTGGCCCGCATCGAGCGCTACGACGGTGCCATCAACGCCTACTGCCTGGTCGCCGAAGACGAAGCCCTGGCCGCGGCCCGCCTGTCGGAGGATCGTTGGAACCGGGGCCAGCCGCTGGGCCTGGTGGACGGCGTACCGACCTCGATCAAGGACCTCAACGCCGCCAAGGGCTGGCCGCTCCGCAAGGGCTCGCGCACCGTGGCGGCCGATCAGCCCAGCGACGAAGACACACCCATGGTGGCCCGCCTGCGCGAGCAGGGCGCCGTCTTTCTGGGCAAGACCACGACACCCGAGTTCGGCTGGAAGGGCATCACCGACAGCCCATTGACCGGCATCACGCGCAATCCCTGGAATACCGAATGCACGCCCGGCGGCTCCTCCGGGGGCGCCGCGGCGGCCCTGGCGGCCGGCTTCTGTGCCCTGGCTACCGGCGGTGACGGCGGCGGCTCGATCCGTATCCCCTCGGGCTTCAGCGGCACCTTCGGCATCAAGGCTCAGTTCGGCCGCGTGCCGGCCTATCCCGCCAGCCCCTACAACACCCTCAGCCACCCCGGGCCGATGGCCCGCACCGTCGAGGACGCGGCCCTGATGCTGACGGTGGTCACCCAGCCCGATGCGCGCGATTGGCTGGCGCTCGAATACCACGGCAGCGATTGGCGCGATGGTCTCGATGACGGGGTCGCCGGCCTGCGCATCGGTTTCAGCCCCGATTTGGGCTACGGCCGGGTCGACGCCCAGGTCGCCGACCGCGTGGCCAAGGCGGCCCAGGCCTTGGCCGAGCTTGGCGCCCACGTCGAAGAAGTTGCGCCGCCCTTCGCCGATCCCACCGAGGCCTTCCGCACCATCTGGTGGGTGGCCTCGGCCAACGCCATGCGCGATTTTTCGCCGGCCCAGATGGCCGAGCTCGAGCCCGATCTCGCCGACATCTGCGAACAGGGCCGGCGTATCGACCTGATCGAATACCTGCGCGCCGTCGATTGCCGCGCCGAGGTAGGCCTGGCCATGAAGACCTTCGGCCAGACCTACGACCTTTTGCTGACGCCCTCGCTGGCGGTGCCGGCGTTCGCGGCGGGGAAGCTTTCGCCCTGGCCGGACGACGGCTTCAAGTGGCTCTCCTGGACGCCTTTCAGCTATCCCTTCAACATGACCGGACAGCCGGCCGCCAGCGTGCCCTGCGGCTTCACCGACGAAGGCCTGCCGGTGGGCCTGCAGATCGTCGGCCGGGCCTACGAGGAAGCCACCGTGCTGCGCGCCGCCCGAGCCTACGAGACAGCCCATCCCTTTCACCTGCAACGTCCCTCCCTGGCGGAACCGGAATAGCAACGATGTCTGAACGCAAAACCCTCGAGGCCGCCAGCGATATCGAGGCTCTCGATCAACTGCTCGAGGTGGCCGGCCTGGATCTGGTCGACGTGGGCTGCGGCGCTGGCAAGCTGAGCCGCGAATTGGCCCAGCGCGGCGCCCGTGTGCTGGGTGTCGATCCCGATGCCATCCAGGCCGCCAAGAACCGCGAGGCCCCGGCCGAGGAGGGATTGCGCTTTGCCGAGGCGCCGGCCATCGCCTTGCCGCTGGACGACGGCAGCCAGGACGGCGTGATCATGTCGCGCTCGCTCCACCACATGGCTATCGACGAGATGGAGCCGGCACTGCGCGAGGCGGTGCGCGTGCTCAGGCGAAGCGGTTTTCTCTATGTGCTCGAGCCCGATTACTCCGGCAGCTACTGGGATCTGCAGAAGTCCTTCAATAACGAATCACCGGCCCGTCTGGCCGCGCTCGAGATCTTGGACCGGGCGGCGCCTGCGCTGTTTGGCGAGATGCAGGAATATTGGTACGACTTGTCGATGAGCTTCGCCGACTTCGAGACCTACCTAGAAGCCACGCTCAGCCGCACCCATGTCAAGTTCGAGCGCCACCGGGTCGACACGCCGGAAGTGCGGGCGCGTTTCGAGGCGGCGCGTGGCGAGGACGGCCACCGCTTTGCCCAGCCCGTGCGCCTGCGCCTCTATCGCGGCATCAATAATGGCTGAAAGCGGCTGGTTGAGCCAGGCGCTGCTGACGGTCGAGGACATCTATCGGGCCGACGCCGCGGCCATCGCCGGCGGTGTGCCCGGGATCGAGCTGATGGAGGCCGCGGGGGCCGGCGTCGCCGCCGAGATCACCCGGCGCTGGCCGGCCCAGAGCGCCGCCATCCTGACTGGGCCGGGCAACAACGGCGGCGACGGATTCGTGGTGGCCAGGCTGCTGGCGGAGGCGGGCTGGCAGGTGCGCCTTGGCCTGTTGGGCCCGGTCGAGGCGCTGGAGGGCGACGCCGCGGCCATGGCGGCGCGCTGGACGGGCCCGGTCGAGGCCCTGGAGCCGGCGCTGCTGGAGGGCTGCACCCTGGTGGTCGACGCCGTCTTCGGGGCCGGTCTGGCGCGCGATGTCGGCGGCCTGGCGGCCGAGACTTTGCGATCTGTGGGCGAGCGCGGCCTCGTTTGCGTCGCCGTCGATATGCCCAGCGGCGTCTCGGGTGACACCGGCGCGGTGCTGGGTACTGCCGCGCCAGCCGCCCTGACGGTGACGTTTTGTCGGCCCAAGCCTGGCCATTTGCTGCAGCCGGGAGGGGCGCTTTGCGGCGAGACCGTGGTTGTCGACATCGGCATCGCCGACGACGTGGTGGCGAAGATCGCCCCGCGGGCCGCCGCCAACCATCCCGATCTCTGGCTGGCCGACTATCCCTGGCCGCAAGCAGGGCAGCACAAGTATGGCCGCGGCCACGCCGTGGTGGTGAGCGGCGGCCCGGCCACCACCGGAGCCGCCCGCCTGGCCGCCCGGGGAGCGCTGCGCAGCGGTGCCGGGGTGGTCACGGTGGCCGGGCCGCCGGCGGCCTTGATCGTCAACGCCAGCCAACTCACGGCGGTCATGACGG
The DNA here is from genome assembly GCA_030740435.1 of Alphaproteobacteria bacterium. Taxonomy (NCBI): domain Bacteria; kingdom Pseudomonadati; phylum Pseudomonadota; class Alphaproteobacteria; species Alphaproteobacteria bacterium. The sequence goes on from JASLXG010000233.1 coordinate 18,634, forward strand.
CGAGCTTCGATGGCGCCGAGGAACTGGCCCGTTTTTTGGCCGAGCGCCGTCGCAACGCCGTATTGCTGGGGCCGGGCAACGGGGTTGGTAAGGCCACCCGCGAGAACGTCCTGGCGGCCCTGGCCGGGAGGGCGGCCGTGGTTCTCGATGCCGACGCCCTGACAACTTTCGCCGAGCATCCCGAGGCCCTGTTCGCGGCTTTGCGCGAGGACGTCGTGCTGACGCCGCACGGCGGCGAATTCGCGCGGCTTTTCGCCGACTTGGCTGGGCCCCACGGCGGCGACAAGCTGGCCGCCACGCGGGCCGCCGCCGCTCGTTCAGGCGCCGTGGTGCTGCACAAGGGCCCCGACACGGTGATCGCCGAGCCCGGCGGCCGGGCCGTGATCAATGCCAACGCGCCGCCTGAGTTGGCCACCGCGGGGTCAGGCGACGTGCTGGCCGGCTTGGTGCTCGGATTTCTGGCCCAGGGGCTGCCGGCCTTCACGGCGGCCTGCGTGGCAACCTGGCTGCACGGCGCCGCCGCCGCCGCCTTCGGGCCCGGCCTGATCGCCGAGGACCTGGAGCGCTCGCTGCCGGCGGTGCTGCGAAATCTGCAACGTGAAGAATTTTAGGTATTTTTTTCAGAAAGTATTCGAAAGTAATACGTTAAAGATAAACGATAGTTTCGCCGACCGTCTTGAATAAAATGGTTAATTTCCCCAAATATAGAATTACAATAATTTGGGGAGAGCATCATGATGCATTTACTGCGACGCAAACCAAGGCATTTCGACGAAGTCGCCGTGGGCGGCCTTTATCATCGTCTCCTCGCCACCAACGTCAGCGAGACGGCGGAGATCGTGGCCCTGGCCGAAGACGCCTATGGCGTGCCCCATGTGCGCTTCGAATTGACCGCCCACCTCTCTGGCAAGATCCTCGATACCGGCCAGCGCACCCTGGCCACCGCCGCTTTCCTGGCCGATTTTCGCCCGGGTCCGCCGCAGGAATTGGCCGCGGCCAGTTGAGGAGTACGATAATTTGGCAATAATAGATTATTAAAATATTAAAATACAGATAGTTAAGATATTTTCTTAACCTGTTACTTTATATTGCGGGGCAGTCCTCGGGCGCCTGTTTCGGGTGCCCTCGTACGACTTGCGAGCGAGCCAGCCGGGGACGACCAACCTGGGGCTTGCGGTTTGTCGTCCGGCGTCACACATTAGCAAGGCATGAGCACACAAGAGCAGCCAGGGGAATCCGCCGGCCCGGCGCCAGCCGGGTTTTTCGACCGCGCGGTACGCAATATTCGGCGGGCCTGGAAGGACGTCGCCGGTTCGGCCCGGGTGGCGCTCACCGGCAGCGTTCGGGCCGACCTGCCGGACGAGGACGCCGAACGCCTGGCGGGCCAGATCGCGGCTTGTCTGGAGGCCCGCGGCGGCGAGGTTTCGGCCCGCGCCCGGGCGGCCGACCTGGGCCGCACCTATCTTGGTCTCAGCGCCACTGGCCGGCAGCGCTTCCTGCGTCTGCTGGCGGCCAACTACGGCGTCGACCGTGACGCCCTCAAACTGGCCACGGCGGCCCTGCAGGCGGCCGAAGGCGCCGCCTTCGATGCCGCCGAAACGAAGCTGCGGGCGGCCCTGGTGCCGCCTCGGGTCAAGCTTCTGACCCAGTTCAACGCCCTTGATCAGGGCGTCAAGTTTCTCGTCGACATGCGCGCCGACCTGCTGCCGTTGGCCCGGCGTGAGGTCAGCCTGAAAGCCCTGGACGACGATCTCAGGGGCCTGTTGGCGTCGTGGTTCGATATCGGCTTTCTCGACCTCAAGCGCATCACCTGGGAGGCCCCGGCGGCGTTGCTGGAGCGCCTCATCGCCTACGAGGCGGTGCACGCCATCCAGTCCTGGGACGACCTCAAGAACCGGCTTGGCTCGGACCGACGCTGTTATGCCTTCTTTCATCCGCGCATGCCGCAAGAGCCGCTGATCTTCATCGAGGTGGCGCTGGTCGCCGGCATGGCCGGCAACGTCCAGGAACTGCTCGACGAAGGTGCCCCGGCGGGTGATGCCGAAGATGCCGACACGGCCATCTTCTATTCCATCTCCAACGCCCAGAAAGGACTTGCCGGGGTCAGCTTCGGCAGCTTTTTGATCAAACGCGTGGTCGACGACCTGCTGCCCGAGTTGCCGGGCCTCAAGCGTTTCGCCACGCTGTCGCCGATGCCGGGCTTTCGGGGTTGGCTGGAAAGCGCCGCGGCGGCCGGTGCCATCGACTTCGGCGCCGCCGAGGAACGCAGCTTCAAGGCCCTGACCGGGGCCGACAACGCGGCCAGCGGACTGGCGGTGCTGCTGGCCCGGCCCGACTGGCCCGATGATGGCGAAGTGGTACAGGCATTGCGGCCGCTGCTGCTGCGCAGCGCCGCCCGCTATTTGCTGGAGGAAAAGCGCCATGGCGCGGCGCTCGACCGGGTGGCTCATTTCCATCTCTCGAACGGGGCTCGCGTCGAGCGTCTCAACTGGTTGGGCAACGCCTCGCCCGAGGGCCTCGGGCAATCGGCCGGACTGATGGTCAACTACCGCTACAAGCTGGCCGATATCGAGGCCAATCACGAAGCCTACGCCACCGACGGCACCGTCGTGGCCTTGCCGGCGGTGCGCAACTTGCTGAAGTAACATGCCTTCCCCGGGGTCTCCCGAGATCCTCCTGGGGACACTCGCCTTAGCGCTGGCAAAGGCGAATTCTTGTGTGATATAGAGGGTGGCCTTTCCGCAGGAGGTGGAGCTTAGGCATCCCTGGAACAGCCAGATGCGGCTGTGGTGGAACTGGTAGACACGCATGCCTTAGGAGCATGTGCCTTCGGGCGTGGGGGTTCGAGTCCCTCCAGCCGCACCAGGATGGTCATTCGTCCGTCACACCGCCAACCGGAGCGCGCCGTTCGGCGACCTTGATCCTTCCGAAATTCCAACGAGAGCTTGATGCAGGTAACACAGACCACTGCCGACGGACTCAAGCGTGAGTTCGCTGTCGTTGTCGCGGCCGCCGAGATCGAGACCAAGATCGCGGCCCGGCTGGAGCAACTTGCCACCACGACGCAGCTGCCCGGGTTCCGCCCCGGCAAGGTACCGGTGGGGCTGATGCGCCAGAAATACGGCGACGCCGTGACCGGCGAGGTGCTCGAGGACTCGGTCAACCTGGGCACCCAGCAGGCGCTGGCCGAGAACGAGTTGAAACCGGCGCTGCAGCCCCAGATCGAGATCACCAAATTCGAGCCCGGCAGCGATCTCGAATACACCATCGCGGTCGAGGTGCTGCCAACAATCGTCGCCACCGACTTTTCCCAGCTCAAGCTCGAACGTCTCAAGGCCGAGCCCAGCGAGACCGAGGTCGAACTTGCCATCGACCGCCTGGCCCAGGCCCAACGCGTCTATACCGAGGAAGAGGGGCGGCTGGCCGCCGACGGCGATGCCGCGGTGATCGATTTCGCCGGCTCCATCGACGGCGAACTCTTTGACGGCGGCAGCGGCCAGGATCACGAACTGGTGCTGGGCAGCCAGTCCTTCATCCCCGGCTTCGAGGAGCAGTTGTTGGGCGCCAAGGCGGGTGACGAGATCAGCGTCAAGGTCGACTTTCCCGACGACTATCCGGCGCCCCACCTGCAGGGCAAGGCGGCAGTCTTCGAGACCACCGTCAAGGCGGTCAAGGTGTGCGAAGAGCTGGCGCTCGACGATGCCTTCGCCCAGCGTCTCGGCCTGGAGAGCATGGAAGCCCTGCAGAAAGCCGTGCGCGAACAGATCGGCCACGACTACGACGGCGCCTCGCGGGAAAGGCTCAAGCGCAGCCTGCTGGACGCCCTGGCCGGCAGCCATGACTTCGAGGTGCCGCCGGGCATGGTGGCGGCCGAGCTTGACGCCATCTGGCAGACCTTCGGCGAGCAGGCCACCGAAGCGGCGCAGCAGGGCGAGAGCCCCGACCAGGCCGAGCTACCCGACGAAGCCGAGACCAAGGAACGTTACGCGCCAGTGGCCGAACGCCGGGTGCGGCTGGGTTTGCTGCTCTCGGAAGTGGGGCAACAGAACAACATCGAGGTCCACCCCGAGGAGGTCAACCAGGCCATCTCGGCCCAGGCCAGGCGCTTTCCCGGCCAGGAACGCCAGGTCATCGAGTACTTCCAGAAAGACCCCCAAGCCCAGGCCCAGTTGCGGGCGCCGATCTTCGAGGACAAGGTCATCGACTTCATCCTTGAATTGGCCGAGGTCGAGGATCGCCTGGTGGCGATCGAGGCGTTGATGCGCGAGCCCGAGGACGAGATGACGGCGCTACTCGAGGGGGACGGGGAAAAGAAGCCGGCCAAGAAGCCGGCCAAGAAGTCGGCCAAAACCAAGGACGAAGCTGACGGCGAGGAGGCGGCCAAGCCCAAAGCCAAAGCCAAAGCCAAAGCCAAAGCCAAAGCCAAACCCAAGGCCAAGGCCAAGCCCAAAGCCAAAACCGCGGCCCAGGAATAACGGCGCCACGCCCGCCGGGCCGCCTGCCCAAGGAGCGAAGCAGAACGACATGAGTGATATCCGGATGCAAACCCTGGTGCCCATGGTGGTCGAGCAAACCAACCGTGGCGAGCGGGCCTACGACATCTATTCGCGCCTGCTCAAGGAGCGCATCATCTTCCTCAGCGGCCCCGTCGACGACCACGTGGCCACCGTGGTGACGGCGCAATTCCTCTTTCTCGAGGCTGAGAATCCGCAAAAGGACATCGCGCTCTACATCAATTCGCCGGGCGGCATCGTCTCCTCGGGGCTGGCCATCTACGACACCATGCAATACATCCGGCCCGACGTCTCGACGCTGTGCTTCGGCCAGGCGGCCTCGATGGGATCGCTGCTGCTGGCCGCCGGGGCCAAGGAAAAGCGTTTCGCCTTGCCCAATTCGCGCATCATGGTGCACCAGCCTTCGGGCGGCGCCCAGGGCCAGGCCACCGATATCGAGATCCAGGCCCGCGAGATACTGGCCCAGCGCGAGCGCCTCAACCAGATTTACGTACGCCACACCGGCCAGCCGCTGGATAGCATCGAAAGCACTATGGATCGCGACACCTTCATGACCCCCGATGCGGCCAAGGAATTTGGCCTGGTCGACGACATCGTGAGCAACCGGCCGGAACTCGACGAAGAAGAGGATGACGGCTAGGGGTGGGAGCGGCTGGCCCTGCGGCCTTTGACCGACTTCGTCGTTAACGAATTCTTGATTGGCTGGCGGCGAAAATGATGAACGATGTCAAGATAATGATGAACGATGTCAAGATGGGGATTGGTTTTTGGCTTGAGCCTCAACATTTGGCGTTGTGGCGGGCGGGGCTGAGTGGCTAACATGCGTTCGACCACGGGGCTGCCAGTCCGGCCGAGGCAAAAGGCGTAGCGACGGGGACGTCATGAGCAAGTCCGGTAACAACGATTCGAAGAACACGCTTTACTGTTCTTTCTGCGGCAAGAGCCAGCACGAGGTGCGCAAGCTGATCGCCGGTCCCACGGTGTTCATTTGCGACGAGTGCGTCGAGCTCTGCATGGATATCATCCGCGAGGAGCACAAGAGCGCGCTGGTCAAGACCCGCGACGGGGTGCCGACGCCGGCCGATATCTGCGCCATCCTGGCCGATTACGTGATCGGGCAGGACCACGCCAAGCGCGTGCTCTCGGTGGCGGTGCACAATCATTACAAGCGCCTCAACCATGGCAGCAAGTCCAATGACGTCGAACTGGCCAAGTCGAACATCCTGCTGATCGGCCCCACCGGCTGCGGCAAGACCCTGCTGGCCCAGACCCTGGCCCGCATCCTCGACGTGCCCTTCACGATGGCTGATGCGACAACGCTGACCGAGGCCGGCTACGTCGGCGAGGACGTCGAAAACATCATCCTCAAGCTCTTGCAGGCAGCCGACTACAACGTCGAGAGGGCGCAGCGCGGCATCGTCTACATCGACGAGGTCGACAAGATCAGCCGCAAATCCGACAACCCCTCGATCACCCGCGACGTCTCCGGCGAGGGCGTGCAGCAGGCGCTCTTGAAGATCATGGAAGGCACCGTCGCTTCGGTGCCGCCCCAAGGCGGGCGCAAGCATCCGCAGCAGGAATTCCTGCAGGTCGACACCACCAACATCCTGTTCATTTGCGGCGGCGCCTTCTCGGGCCTGGAGAAGATCATCTCGGCTCGCGGCCAGGGCACCTCGATCGGCTTCGGCGCCGACGTGCGTTCGGTCGACGAACGCCAGACCGGCGAAATCCTCAAGGACGTGGAGCCCGAGGATCTCTTGAAGTTCGGCCTGATCCCGGAATTCGTCGGCCGCCTGCCGGTGCTGGCGACGCTCTCGGACCTCGACGAGAAATCGCTGGTCGAGATCCTCGAAAAACCCAAGAACGCCTTGGTCAAACAGTACCAGCGGCTCTTCGAGATGGAGGACGTCAGCCTGACTTTCTCCGACGATGCCCTGGCTTCGATCGCCAAGAAGGCGATCAACCGCAAGACCGGCGCCCGCGGCCTGCGCTCGATCATGGAGAACATCCTGCTCGACACCATGTTTGAACTGCCCAGCTTCAGTTCCGTAGAAGAGGTGGTAATCAATTCCGAGGTCGTCGAGGGCCGGGCCCAGCCCTTGCACATCCTGGCTGATCGGCACGAAGACCTGGAGACCAGCGCCTGACCCCAAGCCCCCAAGCCCCGAGCCCCGAGTCCCAGGTGCCAAGAGCCAGGCGCCGAATCCAGTGCTTGAAGTGGAACGCCGCCGATGCCACTTCTTTCGAAGTCATCTTGCGAAACCGTCGCGTCGCCCCATTTAGTTTGATGGCGGGCCAGCTGATCGCCTGATCGGTTCGCCCGCTGCCGTAGTCACCGTCGCCCTGGAGTACATTCTGCCATGATGGAAACCCCGGAAAGCCCGGACGCCCCCGAAACTCGGGACACCAACGTCTTTGCCGTGTTGCCGTTGCGCGACATCGTTGTCTTTCCGCACATGATCGTGCCGCTCTTCGTGGGTCGCGACAAATCCGTGCGGGCGCTCGAACACGTCATGAAGGACGATAGCCAGATCCTGTTGGTGGCCCAGAAGAACGCCAGCCAGGATGATCCCGGGACCGACGACATCTACCGCACGGGAACGCTGGGCTCGGTGTTGCAACTGCTCAAGCTGCCCGACGGCACCGTCAAGGTGTTGGTCGAGGGCAACACCCGGGCGCGCATCGAGCGTTTCACCGAGAACCCCGACTTTTTCCAGGCTCAGGCCGAGGTGCAGATCGATGCCGATGACGACGCCCGCGAGCTCGAGGCTCTGGCCCGCTCGGTGACGGCCCAGTTCGAACAGTACGTCAAGCTCAACAAGAAGATTCCGCCCGAGGTCCTGGTCTCGCTCAACCAGATCGAACAGCCCAGCAAACTGGCCGACACCGTGGCTTCCCACCTGCAGCTCAAGATCTCGGAAAAGCAGGAGCTGTTGGAGGTCGAGGGCATTACCGAGCGGCTCGAGCGGGCCTACTCGCTGATGGAAGGCGAGATCGGCGTCATGCAGGTGGAAAAGAAGATCCGCAGCCGCGTCAAGCGCCAGATGGAGCGCACCCAGCGCGAGTACTACCTCAACGAACAGCTCAAGGCGATCCAGAAGGAATTGGGCGAGGGCGAGGACGGCCGCGACGAGGTGGGCGAACTCGAGGAGCGCATCGAGAAGACCAAGTTCTCGAAGGAGGCCCGCGAAAAGGCCACGGCTGAGCTCAAGAAGCTGCGCAACATGAGCCCCATGTCGGCTGAGGCCACGGTGGTGCGCAACTACCTCGACTGGCTCTTGAACATCCCCTGGAAGAAGCGCAGCCGCATCAAAAAGGACATCAACTTTGCCCAGCGGGTGCTGGACGAGGATCACTTCGGGCTGGAGAAGGTCAAGGAGCGCATCCTCGAGTACCTGGCGGTACAGCTGCGCACCAACAAGATGAAGGGGCCGATCATCTGCCTGGTCGGCGCCCCCGGCGTCGGCAAGACCTCGCTAGGCAAGTCCATCGCCCGTGCCACCGGGCGCAATTTCGTGCGCATGTCGTTGGGCGGGGTGCGCGACGAGGCCGAGATTCGCGGCCATCGCCGCACCTACATCGGCTCCATGCCGGGCAAGATCATCCAGTCCATGAAGAAGGCCAAGACCTCGAACCCGCTGATCATGCTTGACGAGGTCGACAAGCTGGGCGCCGATTTCCGCGGCGATCCCTCCTCGGCGCTGTTGGAGGTGCTGGATCCGGAACAGAACAATACCTTCAACGACCATTATCTCGAAGTCGACTACGACCTTTCCGAGGTCATGTTCATCACCACCGCCAACACGCTGCGCATTCCGCCGGCGCTCTTGGATCGCATGGAGGTGATTCGCATCTCGGGCTATACCGAGGACGAAAAAATCGAGATTGCGCGTCAGCACCTGATTCCCAAGCAGGTCGAGGCCCATGGCCTGAAAGACCAGGAGTGGGCCATTTCGGGCGAGGCGCTGAAGGGCTTGATCCGCCTTTACACCCGCGAGGCCGGCGTGCGCAACCTCGAGCGCGAACTGGCCAGCCTGACGCGCAAGGCCATCAAGGACATCCTGCAGAACGGCAGCGAAAAAATCCGCGTCACCCGGCGCAATCTGGGAAAATGGCTGGGTGTGCCGCGCTACCGCTTCGGCGAGGTCGAGGAGGAGAACCAGATCGGCGTCACCACCGGCCTGGCCTGGACCGAGGTCGGCGGCGAGCTTCTGACCATCGAGGCGGTGAAGCTGCCGGGCAAGGGCAAGATGATGATCACCGGCAAGCTGGGCGAGGTCATGCAGGAATCGGCCCAGGCGGCGTCGAGCTACGTGCGCTCGCGCTGTGTCGACTTCAGCGTCGCGCCCGAGATCTTCGAGAAATGGGATATCCACGTCCATGTGCCTGAGGGCGCCACGCCCAAGGACGGCCCCTCGGCCGGCGTCGCCATGATTACCTCGATCGTCTCGATGCTGACCCAAAATCCGGTGCGCAAGGAAATCGCCATGACCGGCGAAATGACATTGCGCGGCCGGGTGCTGCCGATCGGTGGGCTCAAGGAGAAGCTGTTGGCGGCGTTGAGGGGCGGCATCAAGACCGTGCTGATCCCCAAGGAGAACGAGAAGGATCTCGCCGAAATTCCCGATAACGTCAAGCGGGGCCTAGAAATTATTCCCGTTGCCGTCGTCGACGAAGTCCTCGCCCAGGCCCTGGTCGAGCCTCTGGTGGCCATGGAATGGCCCGACGATGAGGCCGTGGGCAAAGTCGGCGGCAAGGATGGCGACGCTGCCGCCGTGGCGCGCGATGGCCTGGTGACCCACTGATCTGCTGTTCCCCCACGGCAGAAAAAGGGGAGAAAACTAGGGGCCATAAGGTTTTTCCCTTTGACGGGTTGCCCCCTCCGCTCTAGACTTTGCCTCGCCTATCTGGTCGACTACTAGAACACGTCCATCCCGGATTTAACCATTGATCGACAAATGACGGAGGAGGCCAATCGTGAACAAGAACGATCTCGTGGCGAGCGTTGCCGGTGGAGCCGGACTGTCCAAGGCTGACGCAGCAAAGGCCGTTGACAGCGTATTCGATACCATTACGAATTCGCTCTCCAATGCCGGTGAGGTACGCCTCGTCGGATTTGGCACCTTCAGTGTGGCGCGGCGCCGTGCCTCGGAAGGCCGCAATCCCCGGACCGGCGAAAAGATTCAAATCCCGGCCTCCAACCAGCCCAAGTTCAAGGCCGGCAAAGCATTGAAGCAAGCGGTCAACTAACATATTTCCGCTTGCGGGAGTAGAGAACCGGCCGCCCTGGGGTGGCCGGTCTTGCTTTGGCGGGGCGATTAGCTCAGCTGGGAGAGCATCTCGTTTACACCGAGGAGGTCGGCGGTTCGAGCCCGTCATCGCCCACCAAGCCATATGCCGCCCAACCTTAATCCCAGGCGAAAACCGGTTGCTCGTAGTGGGCGACGCGGATGGTCCGGCCCTGTAGCGCGACCTCGCGGAATTGGTAAAGGTAAGCGCCGCTGGGTGCGTTGAGGCGGCGCTCCGCCAGTGGCAGGCGCAGCACCGGCCGGTCGCTTTCCGGGATGTCGACGAACTCGGGCGAATCCTCACGCATCAGCTCGGCCAGCGGGATCGGGTAGACGCGCACCACCTCGTCGGCATTGAGGTCGAAATTGGCCTCCTCGATCCAGACCACCACGGGCGTGATGAGATAGCCCGAACGCGTCGGGTAGTCATCGAGAACACCCAGCACGTTCTCGCTGCCGGGGCTTAAGCCCACCTCTTCCTCGAGCTCACGCAGCGCCCCGGCCACGGCGTCTTCGTCGCCGTCCAAACGGCCGCCGGGCAAGGCCCACTGGCCGGCATGGCTGCGCAGCCGGCTCGAGCGCCTGGTCAGCAGAAAGGCGGCATTGCCGGCGCCGTCATCGAGCACGGTGATGGCCACGGCGGCACCCTTGAGGCCGGCGGCGGGCTGGTCCAGGCGCTCGAAGCCGGCCAGATTGGCTTCGATCCTGGCCCGCAAGGCGGAATCGAACGGGATCTGCCGGCCCGCGGAATGGGGGAACTCTGAAAAAGGCATGGCCGGGGACAATAACCCAAAGACAGGCCCTCCCAAAGCCGCGCGTTCTGGGTTAGATTGCGCCAATTCTTGCCCCCAGGGGCTTCACACGGAGGACACTATGGACGCTACCTATCAAGAGATTGCCGAGGCCCTGGCCGTTTACTTCGACGGCTTCTACGAAGGCGATATCGACAAGCTTAAGCGTATCTTCCATCCCAGCGCCCACCTGTTCAGCGCCACTGACGGGCCGCTGGCGGACGACCCCATCGAGGCCGTCTACGCGCGCGTGAGCGGCCGGGCCAGTCCGGTCGACAGCGGCCAGCAGCGCATGGACCGCATTCTCTCGATCGACAAGTCGGGTGCCGAATCGGCCCTGGCCAAGGTGCAGATCGCCATCGGGCCGAAGTTTTTTACCGATTACCTCAATCTTCTGAAGATCGACGGCCGCTGGCAGATCATCTCGAAAATCTACACCTACGTGCCGCTCGAGGAAGCCCAGGCGGCCGCCGCCGAATAGCGCCGTCGATCGGCCTCAATTCTTCTGGGAGATAGGTCCCTGTCCCCGAAACTCCGAATAGCGCCGTCGATCGGCCTCAATTCTTTTGTTTGATGGCGGTGCTCTCCAGCGTCTGCCAGGGATCGGGCATTTCGCCCACCGGGGCGTCGATCAGCACCGGGCCAGGGTGGGCGAAACCGGTCTCGATGGCGCCCTTCAACTCGTCAGGCGACCCGGCCCGCAGTCCCAGCGCGCCGAAGGATTGGGCCAAACCCACGAAGTCAGGGTTCTTCAGGTCGGTGGCGATGAGGCGGCCGCCGTATTCGTTTTTCTGCATGCGCCTGACATTGCCGTAGGCGCCGTCGTTGAAGACCACGGCGACGACATTGATGCCGTGCTGCACCGCCGTCGCCAGCTCGGGCATGGTGTAGAGGAAACCGCCGTCGCCGTTGATCGACAGCACCGGCCGCTCGGGATGCGCCACCTTGACCCCCAGTGCCGTGGCAAAACCGAAGCCCAGCGTGCCCTGGTAGCCGGTACTGATGAAAGTGCGCGGCTGGTAGACGGGAAAGGCGGCCCGGTTCATGTAGCCCACCTGAGTGAGCTCGTCGACCATGATGCCGTCATCGGGAAGGGCGGCACGCAGCGCCCGGCTGTAGCCCATCTGGGGCCCGAGCTCGGCGTCGAACCGGGCCATCACCTCGGCTTTCAGGGCGGTGAGCTCTTCTTCGCGCGAGGGGCGCTGGCGGTTTTGCTTCTCCAGCACCGGCAACAAAGCCTTCAGGGTCTCGCGGGCGTCGGCCACCAGGCTCACGTCGGCGCGGCCGATGCGGCCGATTTCGGTGGGATCGATATCGATGTGGACGATCTTGCGTGGTGCTGCCGGCCCCCGTTCTGGCCATTGCATGCGCGGTCCCTGCAGGCGTGACCCCACTCCCACGATGACGTCCACCTGAGGCCAGATCTTCTTGGCGGCAACGGTACTCTGGGCCAGGTAGTGGCGGTCGCTGAGCACGCCCTTGCCCATGCGGTGGGTGACCACCGGCGCCTGCAGCAGCTCGGCCAGCTGTTTGAGTTCGGCCTCGGCGCCGATGGCACCGCTGCCGGCGAAAATCATCGGGCTTTGAGCCTCGCCCAGCAGCTTGGCGGCGGCCTTCACCAGCTCGGGATCGGGCTCCAGCGGCGGCGGCGGGGCCTGCGCTTCCAGTGCCGTAACGGCCGCCCGGCGGGCCATCTGGTCGGGTGGCATTTCCAGGCCCACGGGTTGCGGCCGGCCGCTTTGCAGCTGCCGGAAGGCCTCGGCCACAGCCGCCGGCACTTCGCTGGGGTGGTTGATGCGCCCGGCCCATTTGGTCAGGCCGCGCAGGATGGCGAGCTGGTCCGGGATCTCGTGCAGCATGCCCAAGCCACGGCCGATGTGGCGCGTCGGTACCTGGCCGGCCAGGCACAGCACCGGGGCGTTGCAGCCATAGGCCGTGGCTAGGGCGGCGGTAGTGTTAAGCAAGCCGGGCCCGGGCACTACGGCAAAGCAACCCACCCGGCCGGTCGATTGGGCATAACCGAAGGCCATGTAGGCGGCGGCCTGTTCGTGCCGCACCTGGATCACCCGCACGGCGTTGCCTTCGTCGTGCAGCGCATTGAAGAAGTGGTCGAGCTGGACGCCGGGAATGGTGAAGATAGTGTCGACCCCTTGGTTCAGGACCGATCGCACCAGCGCCTTGCCACCGCTCATACCTGTCATTGCCGTCTCCGCCAAAATTGGGAACCAAAGGCCCATATTTAACCCGCATTCCCCGCCGGGTCACGGCCTATGGCGCTTGACACCCCGTTGGCGCTAAAGTACACGAAAGCGCCCTTGCGGGGGTGTAGCTCAGTCTGGTTAGAGCGCTGGCCTGTCACGCCAGAGGTCGCGAGTTCGAGTCTCGTCACTCCCGCCACTTTTCCTCTCGAAAGATTCCGGATTCAGGCCTTTCGGCGATTGGAACAGCCTTTCGATCGTGCCAATCTGCACTTTGCACTTTGTTGGCTTGGCGTTATGATCCGGTCGCGCCGAGCCTGGTGGCCCAGACACTCTGAGAGCACCTTGCGAGGGCGATTTTTTTGCGGGCGTTTGAGTGATGCAAGATCTGCTGCTCGAGTATCTACCGATCCTGATCTTCCTCGTGATCGCCATCGCCCTGGCCGTCGTCATTGTTGGCGCCTCCTGGCTGGTGACGCCGCAGAAGCCGGATAGCCAAAAGCTGCTGCCTTACGAGTGCGGCTTCAACACGCTCAGCGATTCGCGGCGCCAGTTCGATGTGCGCTTCTATCTCGTGGCCATTCTTTTCATCATCTTCGACCTCGAGGTTGCCTTCCTCTTTCCCTGGGCCATCTCTCTGGGCAAGATCGGCGTCTTCGGCTTCTGGTCGATGATGATCTTCCTCGGCATCCTGACCATCGGATTCGTTTACGAATGGAAGAAGGGGGCTTTGGAATGGGAGTAGAAAACCCGGCCCCGAACCTGGTCACTGCCAGCGCCCTCGATCAGCCCTTCGCCGGCATGGCCAGCGACCTCAGCGACAAGGGTTTTCTGATCACCCAGGTCGACAAGGTGGTCAACTGGTCGCGCACCGGCTCGATGTGGTGGATGACGTTCGGTCTGGCGTGCTGTGCCATGGAGATGATGCACGGCTCGATGCCGCGCTACGACATGGACCGCTTCGGCATCATTCCCCGGGCCAGCCCGCGCCAGTCCGACGTCATGATCGTGGCTGGCACGCTGACCAACAAGATGGCGCCGGCGCTGCGCCGGGTCTACGACCAGATGGCCGAGCCGCGCTGGGTGATCTCGATGGGCAGCTGCGCCAACGGCGGCGGTTACTATCACTATTCCTATTCCGTGGTACGCGGCATCGATCGCATTGTACCGGTTGACATCTACGTGCCGGGCTGTCCGCCGACGGCCGAGGCCTTGATCTACGCATTCCTGCAGTTGCAGCGCAAAATCAGGCGTACCGGGACCTTGCGGCGCTGAGCCGCGGGATTTCGCTCTAGGTTATCGAGTAGCAGGGTATGGACGAAGAGGCGCTTGCCGAACTGGGGGCCTACGTGGCCGCCGCGCTGCCCGACAAGATCAGCGCCGTCTCCGTGGCCAATGGCGAGCTGACGCTCGAGGCGCCGGCCGCCGAGGTGGTCAAGCTGCTGACGTTTTTGCGCGATGACGCCAACTGCCAGTTCAAGCAATTGATCAGCGTCTGCGGTGTCGATTGGCCTCAGCGCGAGGCGCGTTTCGACGTCGTCTACAATCTGCTGTCGCTGATCCACAACCAGCGCATCCGGGTCAAGGTGACGGCCGACGAGGCCACGCCGGTGCCTTCGGTGTGCGGCGTCTTTTCCAGCGCTAACTGGTACGAGCGCGAGGTTTGGGACCTTCTCGGCGTGATGTTCGCCGACCATCCCGACCTGCGCCGGCTGCTCAGCGACTATGGCTTCGAGGGCCATCCGCTGCGCAAGGACTTCCCCCTCTCGGGCCATCTCGAGGTGCGCTACGACGACGAGGAAAAGCGCGTCGTGCGTCAGCCCGTCAGCCTGCCCCAGGAGATGCGGCGCTTCGATTATCTCAGTCCCTGGGAGGGCGCCGACTACGTCCTGCCGGGCGACGAGAAGGCGGAGGAAGCCTGATGGCCGAAGTCCAGATCAGCAACTATTCGCTCAACCTGGGCCCGCAGCATCCGGCGGCCCACGGCGTGCTGCGCATGGTGCTGGAACTGGACGGCGAGATCATCGACCGGGCCGATCCGCATATCGGGCTTTTGCACCGCGGCACAGAGAAGCTGATCGAGCACAAGACCTACCTCCAGGCGGCGCCCTATTTCGATCGCCTGGATTACGTCGGGCCGCTGATGCAGGTGCATCCTTTCGTGCTGGCGGTGGAAAAGCTGCTGGGCCTCGAGGTGCCCAGGCGTGGCCAGTACATCCGCGTGCTCTATGCCGAGCTCACGCGCATTCTCAACCATCTGCTGGGCGTCACCACGCAAGGCAACGACGTCGGCGCCGTGACGCCGGTGCTGTGGGGCTTCGAGGAACGCGAGCGCATCTTCAATTTTGTCGAGCGCGTCTGCGGCGCCCGCATGCATGGCGCCTATTTTCGCGTCGGCGGTGTGCACCGCGACTTGCCGGCCGGGCTGGCTGAGGACATCGCCGCCTGGTGCCCCAATCTTCTCAAGGTCATCGACGACATCGAGACGCTGCTCACCGACAACCGCATCTTTCGCCAGCGCAACGTCGATATCGGCACCGTGACAGCCGAGGAGGCCATGGACCGGGGTTTCACCGGCGTCATGATCCGCGGCTCGGGCGTGCCCTGGGACCTGCGCAAGTCGCAGCCTTACGAGGTCTACGAGGAGCTCGACTTCGACATTCCGGTGGGCAAGCACGGCGACAATTTCGACCGCTATCTCTGCCGCGTCGAGGAAATGCGCCAGAGCGTGCGCATCATCGAGCAATGCCTGGCGGAGATGCCCGAAGGGCCGGTGTCGAGCGAGGACCGCTCGGTGGTGCCGCCCAGGCGGGCCGAGATGAAGACCTCCATGGAGGGGCTGATCCAGCACTTCAAGCTCTTTAGCGAAGGCTTCCACGTGCCGGCCGGCGAAACCTACACGGCGGTCGAGGCTTCCAAGGGCGAGCTCGGCGTCTACCTGGTGGCCGACGGTTCCAACCGGCCCTACCGCTGTTTCATCCGTTCGCCCGCCTATGCCCACCTTTCAGCCATCGATTTCCTCATCCGCGGCCACATGCTGGCCGACGTGGTGGCGGTGATCGGTTCTATCGACATCGTCTTCGGCGAGATCGACCGATGAGCAGTGACGCCACTTTCAGCTTCAGCCCCGAGAGCCTGGATCGCGCCCGCCAGATCCTGGCCCGCTATCCCGAGGAGCGCCGCGCCAGTGGCGTGATTCCGCTCCTGGACCTGGCCCAGCGCCAGAATGATGGCTGGCTCCCGCGTCCGGCCATGGATGCCGTGGCCGAGTTCCTGGAGATGGCACCGATCCGGGTCTACGAGGTGGCCACCTTCTACACCATGTTCAATCTCCAGCCCGTGGGCCGGCACCACGTCCAGGTCTGCACCAATCTGCCCTGTTGGCTCAGGGGCTCGGATGAGGTCGTCGAGGGCTGCCGCAAGTCGCTGGGCATCGATCTTGGCGAAACCACTGCCGACGGTGAGTTCACGCTCTCCGAGGTCGAATGCGCCGGTGCCTGCGTCAACGCCCCGGTGGCGCAAATCGGCGATCATTATTATGAAGACCTAGATGGCGATAGCGTCGCGGCCGTGCTCGAGGCCCTGAAACGCGGCGAGACGCCCCGCCATGGCAGCCAGACGGGACGCCAGACCTCGGCACCCTCCGGGCGGCCCGACGACGCTGAAGACGGCGACGGGAGAGGCCTGATGGCGCTCGACGACAAGGACCGCATCTTCACCAACCTCTACGGCCAGCAGGACGCCGGCCTGGCCGCGGCGCGCGGGCGCGGCGACTGGGACGGCACCCGGGCGCTGATGGACAAGGGCCGTGACTGGATCATCGACGAGGTCAAGGAATCGGGCCTCCGGGGGCGCGGCGGTGCCGGTTTTCCGGCCGGCGTGAAGTGGTCGTTCATGCCCAAGGAAAGCGATGGCCGGCCCGGCTATTTGGTCGTCAATGCGGATGAGGGCGAGCCCGGAACTTGTAAGGATCGCGATATCTTACGCCATGAACCTCATAAATTGGTTGAAGGTTGTTTGCTGGCCGGATTCAGCATGGCAGCCGAGGCCGCATACATCTACGTGCGTGGCGAATTCTACGACGAAGCCTCGGCCCTTCAGGGCGCCGTCGACGAGGCCTATGCGGCCGGCCTGATCGGCCCCGACGCCTGCGGCTCGGGCTATGCATATGATGTTTATCTGCATCGCGGCGCCGGCGCCTACGTTTGCGGCGAGGAGACGGCGCTGATCGAAAGTCTCGAGGGCCGCAAGGGCCAGCCCCGGATGAAGCCGCCGTTCCCGGCCGGGGCCGGGCTCTATGGCTGCCCCACCACGGTCAACAACGTCGAGACCATCGCGGTGGCGCCCGAGATCCTGCGCCGCGGCGGGACCTGGTTCGCCGGCCTGGGCCGGCCCAACAACACCGGCACCAAGATCTTTTGCATCTCGGGCCACGTGGAAAATCCCTGCAACGTGGAAGAGGAGATGGGTATTCCGCTGAAGGAGCTCATCGAACGCCATGCCGGCGGCGTGCGCGGCGGCTGGGACAATCTGCTGGCAGTGATTCCCGGGGGCTCGTCGGTGCCGCTGATCACCAAGTCGTTGGCCGACACCGCGCGCATGGATTTCGACGGCCTTTCCGAGGTCAAGT
The DNA here is from genome assembly GCA_030740435.1 of Alphaproteobacteria bacterium. Classification (NCBI taxonomy): domain Bacteria; kingdom Pseudomonadati; phylum Pseudomonadota; class Alphaproteobacteria; species Alphaproteobacteria bacterium. The sequence goes on from JASLXG010000233.1 coordinate 36,055, forward strand.
CGGCGCTGGGCACGGCGGCGGTGATCGTGATGGACAAATCCACCGACATCGTTCGCGCCATCACCCGGCTTTCGCGCTTTTACCAGCACGAAAGCTGCGGCCAGTGCACGCCCTGTCGCGAGGGCACGGGCTGGATGTGGCGCATGATGGAGCGCCTGGCCGAGGGCCGGGCCGAGATCGCCGAGATCGACATGCTCCACGAGGTCACCAAACAGATCGAAGGCCATACCGTCTGCGCCCTTGGCGATGCCGCGGCCTGGCCCATCCAGGGCCTGATCCGCCATTTTCGCCCCGAGCTCGAGCGCCGCCTCGCCGGAAGCCGCCTAGGAGCCCCGGATGCCGACCCTGACCATCGACGGTAACGAGGTTACGGTGGAGCCGGGCACCACGGTGTTGCAGGCCTGCGAGGCCCAGGGCATCGAGGTTCCGCGCTTTTGCTACCACGAACGCCTGGCCATTGCCGGCAACTGCCGCATGTGCCTGGTGGAGATGGAGAAGGCGCCCAAGCTGATTGCCAGTTGCGCCCAGCCGGTCGGCGACGGCATGGTCATTCGCACCAACACGCCGGCCGTCAAGAAGGCGCGCGAGGGTGTGATGGAGCTTTTGCTCATCAACCATCCGCTGGACTGCCCGATCTGCGACCAGGGCGGCGAATGCGACCTGCAGGACCAGGCCATGGCCTACGGCACCGGCGCCTCGCGTTTCGGCGAGGCCAAGCGGGCCGTCGCCAACAAGTTCCTGGGGCCGCTGGTCAAGGCCACCATGACGCGCTGCATCCACTGCACGCGCTGTGTGCGCTTTCTCGATGATGTGGCCGGCGTCGAGGAGATGGGGGGGCTCTATCGCGGCGAGCGCACCGAGATCGGCACCTTCGTCGGACAGGCGCTGAGTTCGGAGCTTTCCGGCAACCTTATCGATCTTTGCCCGGTCGGCGCCCTGACCTCGAAGCCCTACGCCTTCCACGCCCGGCCTTGGGAACTGAGGCCCACCGAGAGCATCGACGTGCATGACGCCGTGGGCAGCAACATCCGCGTCGACGCCCGCGGCCGCGAGATCCTGCGCGTGCTTCCGCGCCTCAACGAAGAGGTCAACGAGGAGTGGATCTCGGACAAGACCCGCTTCGCCAACGACGGCCTCAAACGCCAGCGCCTGGACCGGCCCTATGTGCGCCGGGATGGCCGCTTGCAGCCGGCCAGCTGGGACCAGGCCTTCGCCGCCATCGCCGCCCGTCTCGACGGGCTCGAGGGCGCACGAATCGCTGCCTTGGCCGGCGATTTGGCCTGTGCCGAATCCCTGACGGCGCTCAAGGACCTGATGGCGGCGCTGGGCTCGCCGCATCTCGATTGCCGCCAGGACGGCGCCAAGCTGGGCGGCGGCGTGCGCGCCGGCTGGCTTTTCAACACCACCATCGCCGGCATCGAAGAAGCCGACGCCTGCCTGCTGATCGGCAGTAATCCGCGCCTCGAAGCGCCGGTGCTCAACGCGCGGCTGCGCAAGCGCTGGCTGGCCGGCGGCTTCCAGATCTTCAATCTGGGCGCGGCCGCCGATCGCACCTATCGCACTTTGGAACTCGGCAGCGACGCCCGGCTGCTGGACCGGATCGCCGGCGGCGAGCACGAGGTGGCAAAGGCCCTCAGCGCCGCCCAGCGGCCCATGCTGATCCTCGGCCAGCAGGCGCTGAACCGGGCCGACGGCGACGCCATCCTGGCCGCGGCGCGCGCCATTGCCGAACGCTGCGGCCTGGTAGGCGAGGGCTGGAACGGCTTCAACGTGCTGCACACGGCCGCCGCCCGCGTGGCCGGCCTCGATCTCGGCCTCTTGCCCGGTCCCGAGGGCCGCGATACCGCCGGCATCCTGGCCGGGGCGGCCGAGGGGGAGCTCGACTTCATCTATCTGCTGGGCGCCGACGAGATCGACACCAAGGTGCTGGGCGAGGCCTTCGTGGTCTACCAGGGCCACCATGGGGATTCCGGTGCCCAGCGCGCCGACGTGGTGCTGCCCGGTGCCGCCTATACCGAAAAGGGCGGCACCTGGGTCAATACCGAAGGCCGCGTGCAACGCGGCCAGCGTGCCGTCTTCCCGCCCGGCGAAGCCCGCGAGGACTGGACCGTTTTGCGCGCGCTTTCGGAAGTCCTGGGCCACACCTTGCCTTACGACGGGCTGTCCGAGCTGCGCCGGCGCATGGCCGAATTGGCGCCGCATATGGCTGAGCTCGACGACATCGGGCCGGCGCCTTGGGGCGAATTCGGCCAGGCCGGAGCGATCGGCGCCGAGCCGCTCGAGGGTTACGGCGGCGACTTCCACCTCAGCGACCCGATCTGCCGGGCCTCGGCCACCATGGCCGCCTGTAGTGCCCAGCGCAGCACCGACCAGCAGGGGACGGGCAGCGATGGCTGAGCTTTGGTCCGGCTATCTTTGGCCCCTGATCATCATCGTGGCCCAGATTCTGGCCATCGTGGTGCCGCTGCTGCTCTGCGTCGCCTACCTCACCCTGGCCGAGCGCAAGGTCTGGGCGGCCATGCAGATGCGCCGCGGCCCCAACGTGGTGGGCCCCTTCGGCCTGATGCAGCCGCTGGCCGACGGTGCCAAGCTCTTGTTCAAGGAAACCATCCTGCCCAGCCGGGCCAACAAGGGCGTCTTTCTGGCCGCGCCCATGCTGACCTTCACGCTGAGCCTGATCGCCTGGGCCGTGATCCCCTTCCAGGCGGGCGTCGTGCTGGCCGACATCAACGTCGGCATCATGTTCCTCTTCGCCATCTCGTCCATGGGCGTCTACGGCATCGTCATGGCGGGCTGGGCCTCGAATTCGCGCTATGCCTTCCTCGGCGCCTTGCGCTCGGCGGCCCAGATGGTGTCCTACGAGGTTTCTATGGGCTTCGTCATCATCACGGTGCTGATCTGCGTGGGATCCTTGAATCTCTCCGACATCGTCGAGGCCCAGCGCACGGTCTGGTTTTTCCTGCCGCTGTTCCCCATGTTCGTCATCTTCTTCGTCTCGATCCTGGCCGAGCTCAGCCACCATCCCTTCGATCTGCCGGAGGCCGAGGCCGAGCTGGTGGCCGGCTTCCAGGTCGAGTATTCGGCCATGGCCTTTGCCCTTTTCTATCTCGGCGAGCGCGCCAACATGATCCTGATGAGCGCCATGATGTCGGTGCTGTTCCTCGGCGGCTGGCTGCCGCCGATCGACGTGGCGCCCTTCAACTGGATCCCCGGCGTCCTCTGGCTGGGCCTCAAGACGGCGCTGGTGCTGTTCGTCATGATGTGGGTTTTCGCCACCTTCCCGCGCTACCGCTATGACCAGCTCATGCGGCTGGGCTGGAAGGTGTTCCTGCCGGCCTCGCTGTTTTGGGTGGCGCTGACGGCCGGCGTCGTCACCGCCTTCGATCTGGCGCCGTAGGAGGGCAGGCGGGCCATGTCGTTCATCGATCGCACCCTTCGCTCGGTCCTGCTGCTCGAGCTCCTGTCGGGCATGTCGCTGACGTTCAGGTACATGTTCCGCAAGAAGGTGACCATCAACTATCCCTACGAGGGCAGCCCGCTGAGCCCGCGCTTTCGCGGCGAGCACGCGCTGCGCCGCTATGCCAACGGCGAGGAGCGCTGCATCGCCTGCAAGCTCTGCGAGGCGGTCTGCCCGGCGCTGGCCATCACCATCGAGGCCGAGCCGCGCGACGACGGCAGCCGCCGCACCACGCGCTACGACATCGACATGACCAAATGCATCTATTGCGGCTTCTGCCAGGAGGCCTGCCCCGTGGATGCCATCGTCGAGGGCCCCAACACCGAGTTCTCTACCGAGACCCGGGAGGAGCTCTACTACAACAAGGACAAACTGCTGGCCAACGGCGACCGTTGGGAGCGCGAGATCGCCCGCAATCTCGAACTGGATGCACCCTACCGATGATCGTCCAGGCCCTCACCTTCTACCTGTTTGCCGCCGTCTTGCTGGCCGCGGCGCTGATGGTGATCAGCGCCCGCAACCCGGTACATTCGGTGTTGTTCTTGATTCTTTCGTTTTTCACCGCCGGCGGGCTCTTCGTGCTCATGGGGGCCGAGTTCCTGGCCATGATCCTGGTCATCGTCTACGTCGGCGCGGTGGCGGTGCTGTTCCTCTTCGTGGTCATGATGCTGGACATCAATTTCGTCGAACTGAGGCAGGGCTTTCTGGTCTACCTGCCGGCCGGAGCGCTGGTCGGCCTGATCATGCTGGTCGAGCTCTTTTTGGTGATCGGCAGTTGGGCGGCCGGGCCGGAGCTTGCGGCCATGGCGGCGGCACCGACGCCGGCGCCGGCCGAGCTCAGCAACACCCATGCGCTGGGCGAGCTCATCTATACGCGCTACGTCTACCTCTTCCAGGCTGCCGGCATGATCCTGCTGGTGGCCATGATCGGCGCCATCGTACTGACGCATCGGGTGCGCGAGGGCGTGCGCAAGCAGAAGATATCGGACCAGGTTTCCAGGCGCCGCGAGGATTCGGTGGAGCTCAAGAAGGTAACGCCGCGGGGAGGTATCTGATGGCCATCGGGCTCGGACATTACCTCACGCTGGCGGCCATTCTGTTCACGCTGGGTGTGCTCGGCATCTTCCTCAATCGCAAGAACGTCATCGTCATAATGATGTCGATCGAATTGATGTTACTCGCCGTCAACATCAATTTGGTGGCGTTCTCCAGCCACCTCGGCGATCTGGTGGGGCAGGTCTTCGCCATGTTCGTGCTCTCGGTGGCGGCGGCCGAGGCGGCCATCGGGCTCGCCATCCTGGTCATCTATTTCCGCAACCGCGGCTCCATCGCCGTCGAAGACCTCAACGTCATGAAGGGTTGAGGCGGATGATCAACATTTACGCAGCCCTGGTTTTCCTGCCGCTGGCGGCGGCCATCGTGGCCGGCTTCTTCGGCCGCCTGATCGGCGACCGCGCGGCCATGCTGGTGACTTGTTTGGCGGTCACGCTGTCGGCCCTGATCTCGTTCCTGGTGCTCTACCAGGTCGGCTTGCAGGGCCGGGTCGAGATCGTCCATCTGTTTACCTGGATCGATAGCCAAGCCTTCGAGGTGAGTTGGGCGCTGCGCTTCGACCAGTTGACGGCGGTGATGCTGATCGTCGTCACCGGGGTTTCGGCGCTGGTGCATTGGTATTCCATCGGCTACATGTCGCACGACGGCTCCAAGCCGCGCTTCTTCGCTTATCTCTCGCTGTTCACCTTCATGATGTTGATGCTGGTGACGGCCGACAACTTCGTCCAGATGTTCTTCGGCTGGGAAGGCGTGGGGCTGTGTTCCTACCTGCTGATCGGCTTCTGGTACGACCGGCCCGCCGCCAACGCCGCCGCCATCAAGGCTTTCGTCGTCAATCGTATTGGCGACTTCGGTTTTGCCCTGGGCATCATGGCCATCTTCCTGATCTTCCAGGCCGTGGACTTCGATACCGTCTTCGCCGCGGCCCCCGGTTTTGCCGGCAAGTCGCTCGACTTCCTGGGTACCGATGTCGATATTCTTACCTTGATCACGCTGTTGCTGTTCGTCGGTGCCATGGGCAAGTCGGCCCAGCTCGGCCTGCACACCTGGCTGCCCGACGCTATGGAGGGCCCGACGCCGGTGTCGGCGCTGATCCATGCCGCCACCATGGTGACGGCCGGTGTCTTCATGGTGGCGCGCTGTTCGCCGCTGTTTGAATACGCTCCCGTCTCGCTGGCCGTGGTCACCATCGTGGGAGCGCTGACGGCGGTGGTGACGGCGACCATCGGTCTGGTGCAGAACGACATCAAGCGGGTGATCGCCTATTCGACCTGCAGCCAGCTGGGCTACATGTTCTTCGCCGCCGGCGTCTCGGCCTATTCGGCCTCGATCTTCCACTTGATGACGCACGGCTTCTTCAAGGCGCTCTTGTTCCTTGGTGCCGGCTCGGTCATCCACGCCCTTTCGGACCAGCAGGACATGCGCAAGATGGGCGGCCTTTATACGCTGTTGCCGCTGACCTACACGGTGATGTGGATCGGCAGCCTGGCGCTGGCCGGCATGCCCTTCTTCGCCGGCTTCTATTCCAAGGACATCGTGCTCGAGGCGGCCTATGCGGCCCATTCCCAGGTCGGTGGCTTCGCTTTCGTGATGGGCGTGATCGCTGCCTTCCTGACCGCTTTTTATTCCTGGCGCTTGCTCTTCATGACCTTCCACGGCAAGGCCCGGGCCTCGGAAAAAGTCATGGCCCATGCCCACGAGGCGCCCAAGGTGATGATGATCCCGCTTTTGCTGCTGGCCGTCGGCGCCATGTTCTCGGGCTTCTTGGCCTACGATCTGCTGGTCGGCGAGGGCAGCACTTTTTGGGGCGATTCGCTGCTGGTATTGCCGGCAAACGACAGCGTCGCGGCGGCCCATCACGTGCCGCTTTGGGTCAAGATCCTGCCCACCGCCATCGGCCTCGCCGGCATCCTCCTGGCCTGGTGGTTCTACATCAAGCGCCCGGCCATCCCGGAGCGCCTGGCCGGCGCGCATCGCGAGCTGCATCTCTTCTTGCTCAACAAGTGGTACTTCGACGAGCTCTATGACTTTCTCTTGGTGCGTCCGGCCAAGTTCATCGGCTGGTCGCTGTGGCGCGGCGGTGACGGCCGCATCATCGACGGCTTCGGCCCCGACGGCGTGGCCGCCACGGTGTTGCGCACGGCGCGCCGCGCCGGCCGCATCCAAACCGGCTACGTCTACCACTACGCCTTCGCCATGATGGTCGGCTTGGTGCTGTTCGTTTCGTGGTCGCTTTACCTGATGGTCGGGGGCTAGCCATGAGCGACTGGCCGCTGCTCTCGATCGTCATTTTCCTGCCCCTGGTGGGCGCCGCTTTCATCCTGCTGGTGCGTGGCGAGGAGGAACTGGTGGCCCGCAACGCCCGCAACGTGGCGCTGTGGACGACGCTGATTACCTTCGTGGTGTCGCTGCTGCTGTGGACCGGCTTCGATAACTCGACGGCGGCCTTCCAGTTCGTCGAAAAGAAGGCCTGGATCAGCGAAGGCATCGCCTACCACCTGGGCGTCGACGGCATCTCGATGCTGTTCGTCATCCTCACCACCTTCCTGATGCCGCTTTGCATCCTGGCGTCGTGGCGCGCCATCGACACCCGGGTGAAGGAATACATGGTCGCTTTCCTGGTGCTCGAGACCACCATGGTGGGGGTCTTCTGCGCGCTCGATTTCGTCGTCTTCTACCTCTTCTTCGAGGGCGGCTTGATCCCCATGTTCCTGATTATCGGCGTCTGGGGCGGCCCCCGCCGGGTCTACGCCACCTTCAAATTCTTCCTCTATACGCTGCTCGGCTCGGTGCTGATGCTGCTGGCCATCCTTTATATGTACCTGCAAGTCGGCACCACCGATATCCCGACGCTGATGAACGCCGGCTTCGATCCCGCCTGGCAACGCTGGCTGTGGTTGGCGCTGTTTGCCGCCTTTGCCGTCAAGATCCCCATGTGGCCGTTCCATACCTGGCTGCCCGACGCCCATGTCGAGGCGCCGACGGCGGGATCGGTGGTGCTGGCGGCGGTGCTGTTGAAGATGGGCGCCTATGGCTTTTTGCGCTTTTCCATCCCCATGCTGCCCGACGCCACGGCCTACTTCACACCGCTCGTCTTTAGCCTCAGCGTGGTGGCCATCATCTACACCTCGCTGGTGGCCCTGATGCAGGAGGACATGAAGAAGCTGATCGCCTATTCCTCGGTCGCCCACATGGGCTTCGTGACCATCGGCATCTTCAGCTTCACCGTCCAGGGCGTCGAGGGCGGGCTCATCGTCATGCTCAGCCACGGCCTGGTGTCGGGGGCGCTGTTCCTGGTCGTCGGCGTGGTCTACGACCGTATCCACAGCCGCCTGATCGAGCGTTACGGCGGGCTGGTGCACCGCATGCCGGTCTACGCCGCCACCTTCATGATCTTCACCCTGGCCAACGTCGGCCTGCCCGGAACCAGCGGTTTCGTCGGCGAGTTCCTGGTCCTGGTGGGCATCTTCCAGGTCAACACCTGGGTTGCCATGCTGGCCACCACCGGCATCGTGCTCAGCGCGGCCTATGCGCTCTGGCTCTATCGCCGGGTCATCTTCGGCACCCTGGAGAAGGCGGATCTGGCCGACATTCTGGACATGAACAAGCGCGAGATCCTGATCTTCGCGCCGCTGCTGGCACTGGTCATTTTGTTTGGCGTCTACCCGGCGCCGCTGTTGGACGTGATGCACGTCTCGGTGGCCCAGTTGATCGAGAACCACGAGGTGGCGCTGCGGGCCGCCGAAACCGCGTTGGCCGCACGCTAGGCGAAACCGGAGAACCGAATCCCATGTCGCCTGCAATCGTTCCTGATCTGGCCCCGGCGCTGCCCGAGATTTTCCTCGCCCTCGTGGCCATGGCGCTCCTCATGCTGGGCGCCTTCCGCGGCAACGGCGCCACCATGAGCGTCTCCTGGCTGGCCGTGGTGTCCTTCGTGGTGGCGGGTTTCCTGGTCGTCATGGGGCCGGACAAGGCGACGCTCACTTTCGCCGGCATGTTCGTGGTCGATCCCCTCTCGACTTTCCTCAAGATCCTGATCCTGCTGGGCTCGGGTCTGGCCATCGTCATGTCGCTGGGGTATCTGCGCCGCGAGGGCATGGAGCGCTTCGAGTTTCCCATCCTGATCGTGCTGGCGACGCTGGGCATGCTGATGATGGTCTCGGCCAGCGATCTGATCTCGCTTTACGTTGGCCTCGAGCTGCAAAGCCTGTCGCTCTATATCGTCGCCGCCTTCAAGCGCGATTCACAGCGCTCCTCGGAGGCCGGGCTCAAGTACTTCGTGCTCGGCGCGCTGTCGTCGGGCATCCTGCTCTACGGCGCTTCGCTGATCTACGGCTTTGCCGGCAGCACCAACTTCGCCGATCTGGGACGCCTGCTGGACCAGGGCGAGGCGCCGCTGGGCGTCGTCGTCGGACTGGTTTTCGTGCTCGCCGGCCTGGCTTTCAAGGTTAGCGCCGTGCCCTTCCACATGTGGACGCCCGACGTCTACGAAGGGGCGCCGACGCCGATCACCGCCTTCTTCGCCGTGGCCCCCAAGATCGCCGCGCTCGGGCTATTCCTGCGTACCATGCTCGATCCCTTCGCAACCATGGTGCACGACTGGCAGCAGATCGTGGTGCTGGTCTCGGTGCTGTCGATGGTGCTGGGCGCCTTCGCCGCCATCGGCCAGTCGAACATCAAGCGCCTGATGGCCTACTCGTCGATCGGCCACATGGGCTATGCCCTGGTGGGCCTGGCCGCCGGCACGCCCGAGGGCCTGCGCGGCGTGCTGATCTACCTCACCATCTATCTCGCCATGAACGTCGGTGCCTTCGCCGTCATCCTCAACATGCGCCGCGAGGGTGCCATGGTGGAAGAGATCGACGACCTGGCCGGCCTGGCCCGCAACAACCCGATGCTGGCGCTGGCCATGGCCATCTTCCTCTTTTCCCTGGCCGGCGTGCCGCCGCTGGCCGGCTTCTTCGGCAAGTTCTACATCTTCATGGCGGCTCTGAACGCCGGCCTCTACACCTTGGCGGTGATCGGCGTACTGGCCAGCGTGGTGGGCGCCTACTACTACGTGCGCATCGTCAAGATCATGTACTTCGACGACCCGGCCGAGCCCTTCGAAGGACCGTTGGGCCCCGCCATGGGGTCCATTCTCGCGCTCAGCAGCATCTTTACGCTACTCTTCTTCGTCTATCCGGTGCCGCTCCTGGCCGGTGCCCAAAGTGCCGCCCAGGCGCTGTTTCCGTGAGTTCTAGCCTGCATCTCGACCCTTTCTTCCAGCTTTTCGCCCACGACAGTCTGGGCAGCACCAACGACGAGGTCCGCCGCCTGGCCGCGGCCGGCGAGGAGGCCGGAGTGCTGGTCTGGGCCCGCGAGCAGACGGCCGGCCGGGGCCGGCGCGGCCGGCACTGGGTATCGGGGCGGGGCAATCTTTTCTGCTCTCTGTTGCTGCGGCCCGATTGCCCGCCGGCCCAGGCCAATCAGCTCTCATTCGTGGCGGCGCTGGCGGTGGCCGGGGCGCTGGGAGAGCTGCTGGAGGTGCCGGAGATCGACCTCAAATGGCCAAACGACGTGCTCATCAGCGATGCCAAGATCGCCGGCATCCTGCTGGAATCGAAAATTGCGCCCGCCGGCCCGGTCGACTGGGTCATCATCGGCACCGGCATCAACGTCGAACACCACCCTGTTGATCCGGAACGGCCGGCCACCTCGCTCCGCGCCGAGGGCTCGGGGGCCGAGGTGGAAGCCGTGCTGGAAAACTATTCGAAGCACCTGCTGGGCTGGTTGCGGCGCTGGCGGGAAGAAGGCTTTGCCCCGGTGCGCGAGGCTTGGCTGGCCGACTGCCGCGGCCAGGGCCGCCGCATCGAGATGCGGCTGGGCGATCGGACATTGACCGGCATTTTCGAGACCGTCGACCCCGGCGGTGCCCTGATCCTGGCCGACGACGACGGCCAGCGCCACAGCGTCGGTTCCGGCGAGATGGTGCGAACACATTTGCCAACCTGACGAGGCCGCCATGCTGCTAGCCATCGACGCCGGCAATACCAACACCGTCTTCGCCGTCTACCGCGGCGACGACGTTCTTGGTCAATGGCGGGCCGCTACCAACGCCGCGCGCACGGCCGACGAGTACGCCGTCTGGCTGTCGCAGCTCATGGCGCTCAAGGATCTGGCCCGCGAGGATGTGATTGACGCCATCATCTCGACGGTGGTGCCGCAGGCGCTATTCAGCCTGCGCACCCTTTGCCGCAACTACTTCGACTGCGAGCCGCTGGTGGTGGGCCAGGGCGTCGAGCTGGGCCTCGAGGCCCTGGTCGACAACCCGGCCGAGGTCGGCTCGGACCGCCTGGTCAACGCCGTGGCGGCCCATCAAAGCTATCCCGGGCCCTTGATCCTGATCGACTTCGGCACCGCCACCACCTTCGACGTGGTCGACGCCGCGGGCAACTTCCGCGGCGGCGCCTTTGCGCCCGGCATCAATCTCAGCCTCGAAGCGCTGCATTCGGCAGCCGCTGCTCTGCCGCGCATCGCGGTTGCGCGTCCGACCGAGGTCATCGGCCGCAACACCGTGGCCTGCATGCAGTCGGGGGTCTACTGGGGCTACGTCAGCCTGATCGAGGGTATCGTCGGGCGCATCAAGCAGGAATATCGCGCCACCATCGACGATAGCGACATGACCGTGGTCGCCACCGGCGGTCTGGCGCCACTCTTTGCCGACGGCACCGAGGTCATCCAGCACGTCGACGCCGAATTGACGCTGCGCGGCCTGGTGGCGCTTCACCGCCACAACCGGGCCACAGAATGAACCCTATGAGATCTGATCCTGCCGACCTGGTCTTGCTGCCGCTGGGTGGTTGCGGCGAGATCGGCATGAACACGAGCCTCTATGGCCATGCCGGCAAGTGGCTGATGGTCGATCTGGGTCTGACCTTTGCCGACGAACGCCAGCCTGGCATCGACCTGATCGTGCCCGATCCCGGCTTCATCAGCGAACGCCGCCACGATTTGCTGGCCATCGTGCTGACTCATGCCCACGAAGACCACCTGGGGGCGGTTCCCTACCTTTGGCCCAGGTTGGGCTGCCCGGTTTATGCCTCGCCCTTCGCCGCCAACCTCTTGAGCCGCAAACTCGACGAGGTGGGGCTTCTGGAAGAGGTGCCGCTGCACGTCATCACGGCTGGCCAGCGGCTGGAGCTCGGGCCCTTCACCATCGATTTTCTCGGCGTCACGCATTCCATTCCCGAGGCCAGCTCGTTGGCCATTCACACCAGCGCCGGCAGCGTCGTCCACTCGGGCGATTGGAAGCTCGACCCGGGACCGGTGGTGGGGCCGCTGACCGACGCCGCCGGCTTTGCCGCCCAGGCCAAGAACGCCCCGGCCCTGGTCTGCGATTCGACCAACGTCCTGCAGCCCGGCCGTTCGGGTTCCGAGGCCGACTTGCGCTCCAGCCTACTTGAGATCATGAGCGGGCACCCGGGCCGTATCGCCGTCACCACCTTCGCCTCCAACGTCGCCCGCATCGAGACCGTGGCCCGGGTGGCGGCCGAGCTCGACCGCCACCTCATCCTGGCCGGCAGGGCGCTGAGAAGGAACAGCGAGGCGGCGCGTGAGTGCGGCTATTTGGGCGATTTGCCGGAGATCCTCAGCGAGGACGATTTCGCCCACCTGCCGCCGGACCGGGTGCTGCTCATGTGCAGCGGCTGCCAGGGCGAGCCCCGCGGCACCATGACGCGTGTGGCCCAGGGCAGCCATCCGCGGCTCTACCTCGATCCCGGCGACCTGGCGGTGTTTTCCTCCAAGATCATTCCCGGCAACGAACTCGCCATCGGCCGCGTGCACAACGACCTGGTGCTGGCCGGCGTCGAGGTGATCAGCGAAAAGGACGCTTTCGTCCACGTCTCCGGCCATCCCGCACGTGACGAGGTTGCCGAGCTCTACGGCTGGCTCAAACCCTCCCTGGCGGTGCCGGTGCATGGCGAGGCCCGGCATCTGGAATCCCACGTTCGCCTGGCGCGATCGCTGGGCGTGCCCGAAGCGGTGATGATCGCCAACGGCGACATGCTGCGCCTGGCGCCGGGCCCGGCCGAGGTCGTCGAGCGGGTGCCGGTGGGGCGCCTCTTGGTGGAAGGCGACAACCTGGTGCCCGAGGGTGGCCAGGCATTAAGTGCGCGGCGCAAGATCATGTTCAATGGTCTGATTACCGTCACCCTGGTGATCGACGCCGTCGGCAGCGTCTTGGCGCCACTCAGGGTAGGCAACTTTGGAGCCTTCGATGCCATCATCGAGCCCGATTTGCCGGCCGCCCTCGAGGCGGCGGCCGAAGGCGCGCTGGACAAGCTTTCGCGCCAGCGCCGGCGCGACGACGAGGCGCTGGCCGAGGCCGTGCGCGTGGCCGTGCGCCGGGCCGCCCGGGCGGCCAGCGGGCGGCGACCGCTGGTCAAGGTCGAGGTGGTGCGTCTGGCGGGCTAGGGTCCGTTGACAATTAACGCAAATCAATGATGGTGGCGACGAGGCTCAAGTTTGCGGCATAGCTTGTGTCGGTTTTGTCGTAGCGCGTAGCAATGCCCCGGAATTCCTTGATCTTGGCGAAATAGTTCTCG
>JASLXG010000234.1 GCA_030740435.1 Alphaproteobacteria bacterium
CCGCGTAAAGCCCAATTGACCGCTGGCTTACTTCAGCTGTCGCTCTTCAAAATTGCCGTCAGGGCCCGAATTTGCTACGCTGATGCATGGAACGGATGGCCATCAGGGGAATTTTGGTTTGATATGCTCAGAAACCCTAAAATAAATCAGGACAAAGGACCGGCCGCTGGCTGAGGAATGGGAGGGTGTTTTCACTGCTGAAACAAAATAGAACCTTCAGAAATAAAGAATTTCGCGTTTGTGCTATTTTTCACCGCGTCGCCTCTCGCCGACGAGTAGCCGTTCCGGCGGGAAGGCGCGCCATAAGTTGCTTGAATGTAGGCCAATTCGGTATCAGCGCCGCTGCCAGTCACCCGCCTGTTCGTAGGCGTGGGCGGCCCGGTAGAGCGTCGTCTCCTCGTGGTGCCGGCCGACCAGCATCAGGCCGATGGGGCGGCCGTCGCCGGTGCCGCAGGGGACGGTGATCGCCGGGTGGCCAGTGACGTTGAAGGCGCAGGTGTTATCGATGTTCTCCCAGCTGCGCTGGGTGACCAGCTCCGGCGGCGCGTCCGGCGGCGGCAGCGGCGTCGCCTTCAGCGGCTGGGTCGGCATCAGCAGCAGATCGTGCTCGGCGAACACCGCATTGTAGGCGGCACGCAGCCGGCGCCTGAGGTTCTGCGCCTTGGCGTAGTAGTGGCCCCGATGGTGGTCGAGGGAGTGCTGGCCGATCAGGGCCATGATGCGGATGGTGTCGGCGAACTCGTCGGTGCGGTCGCGCCAGCCGGCCGAGGCGTCGACCAGGCTGGTCACGTAGAGCCCCTCGTGGCAAACCCCGGCGCCGTTCATGGTCAGCATGGTGATCAGCCCACCGTCGTGGACGATCGGCGTCCAGATGGGCAGCGCCATGCGGTGCCAGGGGATGGAGACCTCCTTTACCTTGGCGCCGAGCTTCTTTAAGCGCTTGGCCTCGCGGCGCACGGTGGCGTCGACGTCGGGCTCCGAATGGGCGTGGCCGAAGCCCTCGTGCACCACGGCGATGCGCAAGCCGTCGGCGTCGCCGGTCAGGGCCTTGGTGTAGGGCCGCACCTTGGGCGTCTTCTGCCGCCCGTCCAGGCCGTCGGCGCCGGCGATGACCTCCAAAAGCAGGGCATTGTCGGCGACGCTGGCGGCGATGGGGCCACAGTGGTCGACGGTCACCTCCAGCGGGATGATGCCGCTGTAGGGCACCAGGCCGTAGGTGGGCTTCAGGCCGACCACGCCGCAATAGGATGCCGGGATGCGGATGGAGCCCGCCTGGTCGCCGCCGATGGCCATGTCCACTTCGCCGGCAGCGACCAGGGCGGCGCTGCCCGACGACGAGCCGCCGGCCGAATGCCCCGGCACTCGTGGGTTGATCACCGGCCCGGTGGAACTGGTATGGCTGCCGCCGGAAACGCAGTAGTACTCGCAGACCGCCTTGCCGGCGATCTCACCGCCGGCGTCGAGGATGCGGGTGGCCACCGTGGCGTCCAGGTCGGGCACGTAGCCCTCCAGCGTCGAAGTGCCGGCCATCATCGGCACCCCGGCCAGGCAGACGTTGTCCTTGAGCGCGATGCGCCGGCCCTTCAGCTTGCCGCGCGCAGCACCCTTGACGGCGGTCTTCACGTACCAGGCGCCGTGCAGGTTCTCGGCACCCTCGGGGCGATAGCCCGGCGTGCGCGGGTACTTCACCAGCGGCACCTCGTCGGGGATCCCGTCCAGCACCCGGTAGGCGCCGGCCAGGGGTTCGAGAATCCGCCTGGTGGCTTCCAGGTAGTCGTCGGTCGGCGCCATGCCCAGGCGCTCGGCGGCCTGGCGCAGCTGGGCGACGGAAGGCAGGGTGAAGGTCATGTCCGTTTCCTCCTTTTGGTCTTTTTCGTCGGCCCGGCGGCCCGCCAGTCCACCGATCGCTCGAAGGCGTGGGCGACGCGGTAGAGCATCGCCTCCTGCCAGTGGCGGCCGGTGATCATCAGGCCAACGGGGCGGTCGTCGCTGACGCCGCAGGGAATGGACAGCGACGGATGGCCGGTGACGTTGAAGGCGCAGGTGTTGCCGATGTTTTCCCAGCTGCGCTGCATGCGCTCCTCGAAGGGGGCATCGGGCGGCGGAATGGGCGTTGCCTTCATGGTCGTCGTCGGCATGACCAGCACGTCGTGGCTCTCCAGGGCCGCGTCGTAGGCGGCTCGCAGGCGCCGCCTCAGGTTCTGCGCCTTGCCGTAGAACCGCATGCCGTGGTTCTTCAGGGAATAGCGGGCCAGCATCAGGATGATCCGCGCCGTGTCCGGCAGTTCGTTGGCCCGTTCCCTGAGTGCCGACAGGGGGTTGGCCAGGGAATTGACGTAGAGCCCCTGGCTGCCGACGCCCAGGCCGTTGGTCAAAACCAGGGTGAAATAGGTGCCCTCCAGAGTCAGCGGCACCCACAGGGGAACGGCGAAGGTGTGCCAGGGGACCGACACCTCCTCAACCTCGGCGCCCAGTTTGGCCAGGGACTTGGCCGCCTTGCGCACCAGTTGATCGACGTCGGGCTCGGAATCGGGGGTGCCGAAGCCCTCGCGCACGACGCCCACCCGCAGGCCCTTGATGTCCCGGTCCAGGACCTGCGTATAGCGCTCCACCCGGCATCCCCCCTGGCGAGCGTCGAGACCGTCCGGGCCGGCCATCACCCCCAGGAATCGGGCGTTGTCGGCCACGTCGGCGGTCAGGGGACCGGCGTGGTCGATGGTCGGTTCGATGCTCATGACTCCGGTGTAGGGAACCAGGCCATGGGTCGGCTTCATGCCGACCACGCCGGAGAAGGAGGCCGGGATGCGGATCGATCCCGCCTGGTCGCCGCCGATGCCCATGTCCACTTCGCCGGCGGCGACCAGGGCGGCGCTGCCGGTGGACGAACCGCCTGGCGTATGGCCAGCCTTGCGCGGGTTTTCCACCAGGCCCGAGGCGCTGGTGTGGCTGCCGCCGGCGACGGAGAAGTATTCGCAGACCGACTTGCCTAGGATGGTGGCGCCGGCATCCAGAAGGCGGGTGACGATGGTGGCGTCCACCTCGGGCACGTAGCCCTCGAGCACCGAGGCACCATTCATCATCGGCACCCCGGCCAGACAGACCGTGTCCTTCACGGCGACGGTGCCACCGGCCAGCGGGCCCGAGGGCGCGCCCTCGACCGTGGTTTTCACGTACCAGGCGCCGTAGGGGTTGTCGTCGCCCTCCGGGCGGTAGCCGGGGGTGCGCGGGTACTTCACCGCCGGCAGGTCCTCCGCCAGCTGGCCGACGAAGGCGTAGGCCTCGCAAAACGGTGCCAGATAGGCGCGTAGGGTCTCCACGTAGTCGTCGTCGCTCATGTCCAGGCCCAGCTCGGCGCCCACTTCGCGGAGCTGGGCCGCTGTCGGCTGCTTGAAGGTCATGGTCCGGCCTCCTCTGCCTCGGTAGCCTGCGTGCCGACGAATTCCGCCATGATCTCAGCATGGTGCAGCTCCCGAGGCGCCAGTTCCTTGAGAATGCGTCCCTTCTGGATGATCATCACGCGGCTGCACAGGGCGGCGACGAAATCCAGGTTCTGCTCGACGATGACGATGGTCAGGCGGCGCTCGTCGCGCAGCCGGAGAAGGATGTCCTCGATTCGATCGATGATCGACGGCTGGATGCCCTCGGTGGGCTCGTCGAGTAGGATCAGCCGAGGCTCGGCACAGAGACAGCGGGCCAGGGCCAGGATCTGCTGCTCTCCGCCGCTGAGGGCGCCGCCGTGGCGATCCAGGAGCGGTTTCAGCGCTGGAAAGTCCTCGATCACCGATTGCACCACGGCCTCGGGCCGTCGCGATGCCACCGCCCCCATGCGCAGGTTGTCCAGGACTGAAAGCTGCGGAAAGATCTGCCGGCCCTGCGGTACGTAGCCTAGGCCGCGCCGCGCCCGGAGATGCGGTGGTAGCGGCGCCAGGTCCTCGCCGTCGAGTTCGATGCGGCCGCGTACCGCCGGTACCAGGCCGATCAGCGTGCGCATCAGGGTGGTCTTGCCCATGCCGTTGTGGCCCAGCACCCCCACTACCTCGCCCTTGGCGGCGGAGAAATCTATGTCGCTGAGGATCGGAATGCGGCCGTAGTTGGCGCACAGGCCCCGGACGTCAAGCATGGTCTGCGGCCTCCCCACCCGAACCGGCCCCAGCCGCCTTGCCCAGGTAGATGTCGCGCACCCGCGGATCGGCCATGATCCGGTCCTTGGTGTCCTCGACGAAGATGGCGCCCCTGTGCAGGACGGTGACCCGGTCGGCGATCATGCGAATGAACTGCATGTCGTGCTCGACGACGATGATGGCGCGCTCGCGGTTGATCTCAAGGATCAGCTCGGCAGTGCGCGCCACCTCGTCCTGGGTCATGCCGGCCGTCGGCTCGTCCAAAAGGACCAGGTCGGGATCGTTGGCCAGCACCAGGCCCAGCTCCACCCACTGGCGCTGGCCGTGCGCCAGGTGGCCGACCGGCCGGCGGGCCAGATCCTGCAGACCGAGGCGCTCCATCAGCGCCTCGACCCGGGACGCGGCGGCGGCCTTGTTGCGGCCACGGCGGGCCGCCAGGCGCAGGTTCTCGCGCACCTCCAGGCCTTCGAAGACGCTCGGCACCTGGGTCTTGATGCCGATCCCCATGCGCGCGATGGCGTGCGGCTCGGCGCCGGTGATGTCGCGTCCGCGGTACAGGACCCGGCCGGACAAGGGGCGCAACTGGCCGCTGAGAATCTTGAAAAACGTGCTCTTGCCGGCACCGTTGGGGCCGATCAGGCAGCGCAGCTCGCCCTCGGCGAGGGCGAAGTTGACCCTGTCGATGGCAGCAACGCCGCCGAAGGTCTTGATCAGGTCCCGGGTCTCAAGGAGCGACGCGGTCATAGCGGGTCCCCGCCGCCCGGCTCGGCCAGCTCGGGGAACCGGCGCGCCGCCCAGGGGCGCAGGCGCTCGGCCAGCATGGGGACGAGGCCCTTCGGCACCAGGAGCACGAACAGCACGAACAGCCCCCCCAGGACCAAGTTGGTGTCGGCGATCTTGGCCTCGCCCAGCCAGGCGATGAGGAACTGGATGGCGACCGCGCCGACAATAGGCCCGATCAGAGTGCCCAGGCCGCCGACCAGAATCCAGACGATGATCTGGGCGGTGAAGACGATGCTGAAGACGTTGGGCCCGACGAAGGAGCCCCAGGACACCGACAGCACCCCGGCCAACCCGGCGATGCCGGCGCCGATCATCAGCACCCAGAGCTTGTGCCGGTGCACGTCGTACCCGAGCAGCCCGGCCCGCGCCTCGTTTTCCCGGATGGCCACGGTGACCCGCCCGAAGTGGCTGTGCAAAAGCCAGCGCAGGCCGAAGTAGGTGGCGACCAGCACCGCCGCCGCCAGTAGGTACATGCCCTCGAAGCTGATCGGCCGGTCCGGATCGCCGGGCCAGTTGATCGGTGGCAGGCCGGGCAGGCCGTTGTAGCCGCCCAGCGGCGCCTCGCCGATGCGGTACTGGTCGCCGGCGGTGCTGTTGATCAGGTGGAAGAGAATCAGCGACACGGTGAGCGTGATCACCGCCAGGTAGACGTCGCTGACGCGCCCCCAGAACATGAAGTAGCCGAGCACCGCGGCGAAGGCGACCGGCAGGGCAACGCCCAGCAGGATCGGCAGGGTACTCTCGCCGGTGTTCAGCACCGTGACGGCGTAGGCGTAGGCGCCCAGCCCGTAGAACATGGACTGGCCGAGGCAGAGGATGCCGCCGAAGCCCCAGACCAGGGCCAGGCTGAGCGCCAGGGTGGCCATGATCAGGTAGATGGTGGCGTTGACCAGGGTGAAGACCTCGAAGGCCAGCGGCGGCACGACCAGCAGAACGAGCGCCGCCGCCGTCGCCGCCAGGAGGCCGGCCTGGTTGGCGCTGGGCCTCACAGCCCCCTCCGGAAGAAGCGCCCGGTGATGCCCGTGGGCAGGATGCGCAGTAGCATGATGGCTGAAGCCAGCAACGCCACCTCGCCGATCACCGGCGTGGTCACGAAGGTGACGGCCTGGTTGACCAGGCCGAGCAGGCCCGCCGCCGAGACGGTGCCGGCCAGCACCGTAGCGCCGCCGCTGATCACCGTGATGAAAGCCTTGGCGATGTAGGTCATGCCGACCACCGGCACCACCCCGGAGATGGGCGCCATGATGGCGCCGGCCAGGCCGCTCAGGGCGGCGCCGAAGCCGAAGGTCAGGGCGTAAACCTTACGGGTGTCGGTGCCCAGGGCGGCGGCCATGTCGGCGTTCTGCATGGTGCCCCGGGCGATCAGGCCGAACCAGGTATAGCGCATCAGGGCGTAGACGCCGATCAGGATTAGCGCCGTAACGCCGATGACGAAGAAGGTGTAGCCGCCTTCCTTGTAGGCGCCGATCCGTACAGGGCCGAAGGGCGGCAGGATGCCCTCCTGGTAGAACCCCACGGTGACCGTCGCCAGGCCCATGAGGAACAGGCTGAGCCCCCAGGTGGCCAGCACCGTCTCGATCACCCGGCCGTAGAGGTGGCGGATGATCAGCCACTCGACGAGCATGCCGACCAGGCCGACCACCAGCGGCGCCAGCACCAGCATGGAGACCCAGCGGTTGATGCCGGCGTGGGTTGACAGGATCACCGTGTAGCCGCCCATCATCAGAAACTCCCCGTGGGCGAAGTTGATCACCCGCATCATGCCGAAAATGACTGCCAGCCCGACGCTGATCAGCGCCAGGCTGGCGATGGCATAGAGAACCTGAATGACGATGACCGCCGCGAAGTCCAAGGCCGTCCCCTTGCTCAATCGAGAAAGAGCCTAGATCTTCGGTTCGAACTGCTTGTTGGTCTGCGGGTTCTTGATCAGGTTGCAGACGCCTTGCGGGTTGGTCGGCGTAACCTGCTTGAAGGTCTGCAGGATGTCGAACTTGCGGTTCTTCATCTGTGCCAGGTACATATCGAATACGCAGTGATGGGTCTCCGGCTGCACGGTGATCTTGCCGTTCGGACCGTCGATGCTGACGCCGCTTTCCAAGGCCGCAATCACCTTGTCCCGGTCGGTCGAACCGGCCTTCTTCACGCCCTTGGCCCAGATCAGGACTCCCAGGTACGACGAGACGGCCAGGTCACCCAGATAGCCGTACTTGTCGCCGAACTTGGCCCTGAAGCGGCCCAAGAACGCGGCATTGGTGGGTAGGTCGATTTCATCTACGTAGCTGTAACAGACCGTGATCCCGTCGGAGAGCTCGGTCGGCATACGCAGGTGCTCGCCGGCCTCGCCGAAAGTCTGCGAGGCGATGGGGATCTCCTTGTTCATGCCGGCCGCGGCCCACTGGCCGTAGAAGGCGCCGTGTGCCGGCCCAACGAAGGTATTGACGATAAAGTCAGGCTTCGCCGCCTGGATCTTGCTGATGGTCGGGCCGAACTGGTTGACGTCCAGCGGGAAGTAATCCACCTGGATCACCTGGGCCCCGTGTTCCTGGGCGATTTTCTTTGTCCACTTAGCGGAGATCTGTCCGAAGTTGTAGTCGGCGGCCAGCACGTAGATCTTCTTGCCGTGCTTTTTGACCATGTGAGGGATCAGGTTTGCCAGCAGTTGGCCGGGCGTGGTACCCGTGCAGAAGATGTTGCGGTCGCAGACTCCCCCTTCGTAGGGCATGTTGTAAAAGTAGAGGGTCCGGGTGCGCTTGAAGATCGGCCGCACCACCTCGCGCGAGGAACTGGTCAGGCCGCCGAACACGGTGACCACCTTGTCCCGAAGGCCCAACTGTTGGGCGTATTGGGCATAGAGCTTGTTGTCGGCCTGGGCATCGTAACCCACCAATTCCACTTGCTTGCCCAACAGGCCGCCAGCCTTGTTGATCTCCTCGAGGGCCAATTGCACGCAACGCAGCTTGTTGGTGCCAAAGGCCTGGAAGGGACCGGTCAGATTATGCATCCCGCCCACGCGAATGGTGTCCGCCGCCTCGGAAACTCGTGGCCAGACGAGGGAACCGGCGGACAGTGCCGCCGCGCCGGACAGTGAAGTCTTGAGAAAATCCCTGCGTTTGATCGTCACGACAAATCCTCCTCTGCTGTGGTCCTGGACGGGCCGGGGACAGCCATGTCCTGCCTTGCTCGTTGTCGAGCAGATTTTTTTTGGCCGACATTCCGCAGATAGCTCGCGGCTCGGCCCCCACGATAGCAGAATCGGCCTCAACAAAAAACCCTAATGGGCACAACCCCTCCCCACCGGCGTTCTGGACACCAAAACCCCGTTTGAGGAAATCAAGGATTCGGCTATGGTGGCCGAATATCTTGGTTTTGAAGCCAGAACCTGAAGCAATTTGTGCCATAGCCAAAGGAGTGCAGGCAAATGAAACCGTCAGCTAAACAGATGCGTGAGATTGCCGCCAGCTTCGGGGTCAGCCTGAGCGACGAGGATACGGAGTTCTTTGGCCAGGTTCTGGGGCCGCTGTTCGATCTGACCGAGGCCGCCCTTGACGGCTCCGACGCCCTACCGCAGGTGAAGTATCCCCGCAGCCCCGGCCAGCGGCCCGCGGCGGCGGACAATCCTCTGAACGCCTGGTACGTGAAGACCGAAGTGAAGGGCGCCGCAACGGGCAAGCTTGCCGGTCGCACAGTGGCGCTCAAGGATACAGTTTTGTTGGCGGGAGTGCCGTTGATGAACGGTGCCTCGGTCATGGAAGGCTATGTGCCGGAGGTCGACGCCACCATCGTGACCCGCATGTTGGATGCCGGCGCCACCATCACCGGCAAGGCGGTCTGTGAGTACTTCTCTGTTTCGGGCAGCAGTTTCACATCGGCCACGGGCTCCGTCCACAATCCCCGCAAGATGGGCTATTCGGCCGGCGGCTCGTCTTCGGGTAGCGCCGCCCTGGTCGGCGGCGGCGAGGTCGATATGTCGATCGGCGGCGATCAGGCGGGCTCGATCCGTATTCCGTCGGCGTTTTCGGGTGTCGTCGGCATGAAGCCGACCCATGGCCTGGTTCCCTACAGCGGTATCATGAGCATGGAGGTTTCCATCGACCACGTCGGGCCCATGACCGCCAACGTGGCCGACAACGCCTTGTTGCTGGAAGTGCTGGCCGGGCCCGACGGTTATGACAACCGCCAGTCCGGCGTGGCCGCTGATAACTATACGGCGGAACTTGAGCGCGGCGTCGAGGGCCTGCGAATCGGCATCATCGAGGAAGGCTTTGGCCGCGAGGAATCGGAGGACGCGGTCGATGCGGCAGTGCTGGCCGCGGCCGATCTGTTGGCCAGCCTGGGAGCGACAGTCGAGCGCATATCCGTGCCGCTCCACAATGACATCGGCAATATCTTTCTGCCCATGATCGCCGAAGGCATGGTCCGTCAGTTCACCTTTGGCGGCGGCGTGGCCAGTGGGGCTGCGGGCTTCTATCCGCCCAGCCTTATCGAGCAGATCAACACCCTGGGCCGGCGCGCCGATGAATGGCCCGATACGGCCAAGGCCCTTACCCTGCTGGGCGCCTGGGTCAAGCAGACCTATGGCGGGCGCATCTATGGCAGGGGCCAGAACCTGAAAACCCAGGCCACGGCGCAATATGCCGAATTGTTCGAGCAATGGGATCTGTTGTTGACGCCGACGCTGCCCATGGCCGCTATGCCCCTGCCGGGCGAAGGGGATGACCGGTTGAGCAAAATCGGCCAGGCCTGGTGCATGCTGGGCAACACCTCACCCTACAACTACACCGGCAACCCGGCTCTTTCGCTGCCCTGCGGCCGCAACGCCGAGGGCCTGCCCGCCGGCTTGCAGTTGATCGGCAAGCGTTACGATGAACGCACCATCTACCGTGCTGCGGCGGCCTTCGAAGCCAACTACGATTGGCAAGCTGCCTAATAATTAAGGGCGCCGCCTCGGGCCGAGGTGGCCCGGTGCCAAACCAGAGCTGCGCCAGGTTGTCGTTGTAGACCACGAGCCCGCCGAAGTCCTGGGCCAAGACGCGGCCGTTGTGCTGCCCCGGCAGGACGACCTGCAGCGAGGTAGAGCGCGGCATAAAGGCCGGCATCTTGGGGTCGACGATGAGCATCGGGGGCTGGTGCTGGCGGTTGCTCGCATCCAGGAGCAGCTTCAGGCCGGCACCGGGGACAGCAACGTCGCGACGCTGCTGGGCGAGCTAGGCTTTCCACCTGACCTGAGAAAAAGGGGCTTTTAGGCACATCCGTTGGGTTTGAGGGGGAGTAGTCTCCAAACCGTGCTTCCTATTCCCGACGCTCCCGTATCTGGCCGTCCCGGCGAGAAGAGCAAAGCCAAGAGAACGAAGTTGGTGGTGGGCAATAATACCTCCGCCGACGATGCATCGCCTTAGAACAAACCTCGGAAATGAGCTACACTCGAAAGTTGGTGATGCGATGAGATGAAGGCGGTGTATCCTGGCGATGCTGAAGTCGCCATTTCCACGAAGGAAGGCTACGCCATGAGAGAGGATACAGTTGTCGAGCTTCGCCAACCAGGATCGTTTTCGGAGGACCCCCGTTATTAACGAAGATTATTCGTAGTCGGGACGTCGAAGCGAAAAAGCACTTTTCTGTTCGACGAGGCAACGCCGTCCGGGCCGTCAAGGGCGGCCGGGATGGCCAAATAGGAATAGTCGAAACGTTGCGCGTCCTAAGCCGCGCTAGACGCTGACCTGGTCGCGGCTCCCCACGATCGGCCGTGGTGGCACCGTCGTCTTGCTGCTGGTTATTGCCTCGTGATAGTTTTGTTGCGGGCAGGATTTACGTTGAACGGTGATTTGTCGATGAGCTGAGTAATAAAGGGGGGGGGACATGGATCTCCATCAACTAACCGTGGCGGAAGCGGTTGCACTGCTGAATTCGGGCCAGGCCAGCGCCGTCGAATTGGCCCAGGCCTTGCTGGCGCGGCAGCAAGCGCTGAGCGGGCTGAACGCCTTTATCAGCATCGATCCAGACAGTGTGCTGGCAGCCGCCGCGGCCGCGGACGAGACGCGTGCAGCCGGCGGCAGCAGCCGGGCCTTGCTCGGTATCCCCTTGGTATTAAAAGATAATATCGACACCGCCGGTGTCATGACGACAGCCGGTACGCCGGCGCTGCGAAGCAATATTCCTGCTGCCAATGCCCCGGTGGCGCAGGCCCTGTTTGACGCCGGGGCCTATTGTTTCGGTAAAACCAACCTGCACGAACTGGCCTATGGCGTGACCTGCAACAACGGCGCCTTTGGGCCGACGGGCAATCCTTACGATTCGACGCGCATACCCGGCGGCTCGTCCGGCGGCACAGGGACAGCCGTGGGCGCGCGCCTGGCGCCGGCCGGCCTGGGCAGCGATACCGGCGGCTCGGTGCGGGTGCCGGCGGCGCTCTGCGGCATCACAGGCCTTCGCCCCTCCAGCGGACGCTACAGCCAGCAGGGTGTGGTGCCGATTTCCAGTACCCGCGACACCGTCGGACCGATGACCCGGTCGGTGGCCGATGCCGCCTTGTTGGACGGCATTATTTGCGGCCACGGCGGCGCCATCGCGCCGGCCGACCTCAAAGGCTTGCGCCTCGGCGTGCCGCGCGGCTATTACTACGAAATGCTCGACAGCGAGACCGCTTCCGTGATGGAGGCGGCCTTGAGCCGTTTGGCCGATTACGGCGTCACCCTGGTGGAAGTCGATGTCGAGGGCGTGGCCCAAGCCAACGAAGCCGCCAGCATGCCGGTGGCGCTTTTTGAAACCAGCGTCACCTTGAACGCCTACCTTTCGGCCCACGGGCTCGATTTTGATTATGCCGCCGTGGTGGCCGAGGTCGCCTCGCCTGACGTCAAGGGGCTGCTGGACAGCCTGATGGGCGACGACGCCATTCCCGAAGAAGTTTACCTGCAAGCCCTCAACGAAGCCCGGCCCAAACTCAGGGCCCTGTTCACGGACTTCTTTGCCACTAACGACTTGGCCGCCATCGTCTTCCCGACCACGCCGATGCCGGCGGCCAAGATCGGCGAGGATGAAACCGTCAACGTGGCCGGTGAAGACGTGCCCACCTTCATGACCTACATCCGCAACACCGACCCGGCCAGCAATGCCGCTTTGCCGGGCCTCAGCATGCCGGCCGGAATGACCGCCACGGGCCTGCCCGTGGGTATGGAGTTCGATGGACCGGAAGGCAGCGACGAAACCATTCTGGCTATCGGCATGGCGGTCGAGGCGAACGAGCCGGCTTGGCCGGAACCTGCACTCGACACCTAAATCCGACCAACAGGGGGACATCCCATGAAAAAGTTTACTTCCACGCTTATCAAGCCGACGCGTCGGCAATTCTTGACTTCCACCGCGGGCGCCCTGGCGCTGGCTTCGGCGCCAGCGATTATTCGCCCGGCCAAGGCCGCCGACAACTTCAAGATCGGCCTCTTCGCCGCGCTCACCGGCCCGGCCTCGCTGTTCGGCCCGACCCAAAAGGCCTGCGCCGAGCTGGCCGTCGATCAGGTCAACGCAGCCGGCGGCATCAACGACAAGAAGGTTGAATTGATTGTCGTCGATGGCGGCGTCTCCCCCGCCGACGCGGCCAAGACGGGCATCCGCTTGATGCTTAACGAGCAAGTTGATTTCGTCGTCGGCTCGCACGACAGTGCCGTGCGCCAGGCCCTGGTCGCTGCCTTCAAGGGCAAGCTGCCCTACGTCTATACGCCGATATACGAAGGCAACGAATGTGCGCCCCACACCTACGTCATCGCCGACACGCCGCCGCAGCAGCTCGATCTGGCATTGCCCTGGCTGGCCCAACATTCGGGCATGGACACGGTTTACATGATCGGCAACGACTATGTCTGGCCGCAGGTTCTGAACAAGTACGCCAAGGGCATGATTGCCAAGCTGGGCGGCAAGGTGGTGGGCGAGGAATACATGCCGCTGGGTGCGCCCAACAAGTTCGAGGAAGTCGTCACCCGCATCAAGGCGGCCAACCCGAAGCTGGTTTTCGTCACCCTGGTGGGCGGCGACAATGTCAACTTCAACCGCACCTTCGCGGCCTTCGGGGCTGACAAGATCACCCGCTTGTCCTCGCTGCTGGAAGAGAACACCCTGCTCGGCATCGGCAAGGAGAACGCCAACAATCTCTATGGCGCCATGTCCTACTACGCCAATATCGAGACCCCCCGCAATGCCGCCTTCAAGCAGGCCTACGCCGCCAAATTCGGCGCCAAGGCACCCAACCTGAGCTTGCTCGGCGAAGACTGTTACGCCGGCGTCAAGTTCACCGCAGCGGTGGCCAACAAGGCGGGCTCGGCCAACACCGCCGCCGTTGCCAAGGCGGCCCTGAACCTGACCTTCGAAGCACCGGGCGGGCAATGGACCATGCGCGCCAACCGCCATGTCGACAAGGATATGCATCTGGCCGATGCCACGGGTGGCAGTTTCAAGGTCATCAAGTCGGTGGCCAACATGGCGTCGGGTCAGACCTGCACCTGAATCGCCGCTTGGCGATCAGGTCTAGGGTTTCGGGAATTGGGTTTCGGGAGTTAGGCGGTGGATCCTCTGATTTTGACGCAGGGGCTGAACGTGCTTTTTGCCGTGACGTTGCTGGTCATCATCGTGCTGGGTTTGGCGGTGGTCTTCGGCTGGTTGGGCGTGATGAACCTGGCCCATGGCGAGTTCATCATGCTGGGCGCCTACGCCGCCGTTTTCACCAACCAACACGGCTTGCCGTTTATCCTAGCGGTGCCGCTGGCCATGCTGGTCTGCGGCACCGTCGGCTGGCTGGTCGAGCGGATCCTGATCCGGCCGCTCTATGCCCGGCCCTTTGATTTGCTGCTGGCCACCTGGGGCTTGGGGATCCTGATCCGGGAGGTGGTGGAGGCCTTTTACGGCGGCGGCTTTCACAACGTACCGGTGCCCGTGGCGGGGGCCGTCGACGTGCTGGGCGCCTCCTACCCGGCCTATCGTTTGCTGATTATCGCCCTGGCCGCGCCGCTGATCGGGCTGATGCTTTGGTGGTATCTCAAAAGCTCTACCGGGGCCCGGGTCAAGGCCATGGTAGGCAATCCCGAACTGGCCCAGGCGGTGGGCATCCAGACCGACGTGCTGGCCCGCAACACCTTCATCTTCGGCTCCCTGCTGGCCGGTCTGGCCGGCGTCGTCATCGCTCCCCTGATGTCGGCCAACCCCTACATGGGCTTGGATTTCGTCATCACCGCCTTTTTCGCCATTATCGTCGGCGGTCTGGGCAGCGTTTTGGGATTGTTCGTAGGCTCCGGCATTATCGGCGGCCTCGACAGCGTGGTCTCGGCCATCCTCAACCGCACCACGGCCTACCTGCTGGTCCTGGCGATTGCCGTCTTTTTCCTCTGGCTCAGGCCCCGTGGCATATTTTCTCGCGTTTAGCGCCGCCCTGGTGGCGCTGGTGCTGGCCATCCCGGCCGTGCTCGGGCTCTATTGGACCTTCCAGCTTTCGCTCACCTTTCTTTATGCCATCGTCGCCATCGGCATCGGAATTTGCTGGGGGCAGGGCGGTTTCCTGCCGCTCGGGCAGGGCATGTTTCTCGGCCTCGGCGCCTACATGTCGGGCCTTATTCTGGTCAATTATTCGGGCTCGGCGATCATCTGGCTGTTGCTGCCGGCGGCTGCCATCGTGCCCGCCGTGTTGGCCTGGGGCATCGGGCTGGCGGTCTTTCGCGGGCGCACCGAAAGCGGCCCGTTCTTCGCCCTCATCACCCTGGCCCTGACGCTGTTGGCCTTTCAGATCGCCAACACCTGGAATGATGTCACCGGCGGCTTCAACGGTTTGCGCAACATCCCCGACCTGCCTGGCATGGACGGCTACGATGCGCGCTATTATTTTGCTGCCGGGGCGCTGGTGGCGGCGCTGGGGCTGGCGGCCTGGCTGATCAATGCGCCGCTCGGCGTGGTCTGGCGGGCGCTGGCCCAGAACGAGCGGCGGATCGTCTTTTTCGGCTATTCGACGACGCATCTGAAGGCCACGGCCTTCGCCGTTGCCGGTTTTCTGGCCGGCTTCGCCGGTCTGCTTTACGCCCCGCAGCAGAATCTGGTGACGCCGACGCTGAGCGGCTTTTTGATATCCGCGGACCTCGTCATCTGGACGGCTGTGGGCGGCCGGCGCAGCGTCATCGGGCCGCCCGTGGGGGCCATATTGATCGGCGTCCTAACGACCGAGCTGCGCGACCGCGTGACGGTCTGGGAAGTCATCGTGTCGCTGGTATTTATCCTGGTCGTGCTTTATCTGCCCAACGGATTGGTCGGCATGTTGGCACCGCTGCAGCGCCGGCTGGCGGCCCTCGCGGCCCGCCGGCCAAAGCCCGTCGAGGCGCCGCCGCCAGCCCACGGCGGCTTGGCGGCACCGGCGCTGGGTGTCGATGGCTGTCATCTCAGCGTCGGTGACGTGCACATCCTGGATGGCCTTAGTTTGGCTCTGGAGGCGCCATCGATCTACTGCCTGATCGGGCCCAACGGGGCCGGCAAGACCTCGACCTTCAACACCATAACCGGTGAGTTGAAATCACAGAGCGGCGATATTCGCTTCGACGGGGTGGCGCTAGGCGCCTTGCCGCCGGAGAGGATTGCCAAGCTGGGAATTGGGCGAAAATTCCAGATCCCCAGCGTTTTCACCGAACTCAGCGTGCGCGACAACATCCACGTGGCACTGTGGGGCACGCGGGCGCGGTTTTTGGACCTGCTGAAGCCCTCGCTCAGGCGTTGGCAGACGCCGGTGCTGGCGCAGTTGCGCCAACGCTACCCCTTCCTCGAGAACGATGCCGAGATGGCTGGCAACCTCAGTCACGGCGAGCGGCAAATTCTCGAATTGGCCATGTCGTTGGTGGCCGAGCCGCGCTTGTTGCTGCTGGACGAGCCCTGCGCCGGCATGTCGGCGGAGGATTCGCAAATCGTCATCGACACCATTCATTGGGCCCGTCAGACACTGGGTCTGACGGTGGTCGTCATCGAGCACGACATGGCCCTGGTGCGCGAGATCGCCGATCATATTTTTGTCATGCACCAGGGCAGTCTGCTGGCCCAGGGCGATGTCGCCTCGATCCAGGCCGACACGCGGGTCCGGGACGTCTACGTCGGCATAACGGTATGAGCCCTTTGTTCCAGTTCGACGATATCGTCGGCGGCTACGGCGAGGTCGAGGTGGTGCGCGGCGTCTCGGGTCAGATCGAGCCCGGCCGGGTGGTCGGCGTAACTGGGCGCAACGGTGTCGGCAAAAGCACGCTGTTGAAATTGCTCTTTGGATCCCTGCCCCTGATCGGCGGGGCCGTCAGGTTTCGTGGGCGCGATCTCAAGGGCACGAGCCCGGCGCAACGCAGCCGGGACGGCATCAGCTTCTGCCCGCAGGAGCGCATCGTGTTCGACAATCTCGGCGTCTGGGAAAACCTCTCGCTGATGCAGAGCCGGGCGGCGGTCGAAGATTTCGCGGTCTTTTTTGAGGTCTTTCCCAGGTTGCGCGAGCGTCTGCGCCAACACGCCGGCACCCTGAGCGGTGGCGAACGCAAAATGCTGTCGTTCATGCGCACGATGTCCGAGGGCAAAACCCTGGCTCTGCTCGACGAGCCGACCGAGGGCGTACAACAGGAAAATATCGATCACATGACCGATCTCGTGCTGCAGGCGCGCCATGACCAGCGTTCATTCGTGATTGTCGAGCAAAACATCCACTTCCTGGAGAACGTGGCTGATTACTTGATCGTGATGGACCAGGGGAGGATCGTTCTCGAGGGGCCCGCGGTAACGATCAAGCGGGCTGATATCATCGCCCACCTGGGGGTCTAGATTTTCCTTCGCGCCCCATCCCTTAGCCAAAGGCGGCGATCTCGAAGGGTGCCACCAGACGGCCGGCGGCGGGCTTGGCGGGAGCTTTCCTAGTGGTGCGAACCAAACAGAAGAGTCCTTCTGTTTGGTGTCTTGCGTGTTTGACGTCAGCGCCTATGGCTGAATTGCCTCTGGCGATACGGCCGAGGCCGCACCGGCCCGTTCCGGCCTTCGCTGTTGATGGGCTGCGGCCGAACCGGGCCTCAGAACGGATGGCAAACAGACTAACTTAGGATGTGGTACAAACCTTGGGGGCAGGTTAGAAATGATAACAAATTTCAGGAGTTGGTGTGGACAAAGCAAAGTGGATTTCCGCCACTAATATCATGCGCCTCCGAACGGTTAGTTCGAACAATAGTCGAAATATCCCTTAGGTTTTTAGCACTCTCACTTTCTGGAAAGCGCGATGTATAATAATGCCCCCAAAAACCGCCCCATTTATTATTCCAATCTATTTTCTGGTTAGTGGCTGAATAACCCCTAAAACTGCCCGGCCTCTCCTTTGCGTAATCTGCAATAAGACTGGGGTCTTTAGTCGCCGAAATCAGGAATGCTATCGCGTGGTCTAATGATTTGTTATCAGACTGATAGCTATAAAGATCAATGCCCTGATTGGCTGCCATTTCAGCGATAACGACTAGTGAAGCAATTGCGGCATTTGTATAATGAATTGCCGATCCCCATCTGCCGCTGTCACCTGGAAGGCTGCCATCTTTTCGCATTCCTTGAATGGCCGTCTCGTAAATGTTCAATGCTAAATTCACACGCTGCACATCGTCAGTAATTATTCCTA
>JASLXG010000235.1 GCA_030740435.1 Alphaproteobacteria bacterium
CCTTTTGTCGTGCTCCCTTCAGGGGTTGTTTGGGAACAGCAAAACCAGGCGCGATCCCCACAATAGCCAATTCAAGGACTATGAGCCCAACCGCTATGGCGATGACTTGTAGAGCGATCACGTTGACCTACTTTGTCAGCGAAGCACAGTGTGTATGTATACGACAAGAATAATTGTATCAAGGCTGTCAAATGTCCCCTCCGGGTCACCAGCCGAAGTGAAGCGAGCGATCCCAGCCCTGGGATCGTCTGCTGCGCTCCGAAACCGCCCATCGGCGGGATCGCCATATCGGGCCTGAGCGCTCGGGCTCGTGATCTCGCCGGTTTGGCGAAGGAAACCCGGACGGGCACGGGCCTTGCGGGCCGGGCCATCCCCGCTTTACCCTCGCCAGTCGAGGGCTGTGCGCGGGGCAGAATAGTGACCGAGACTTACGACTACATCGTCATCGGTGCCGGCTCGGCCGGTTGTGCCGTGGCGGCCAGGCTTTCCGAGGACCCGGGCGTCCGGGTGCTGTTGCTGGAAGCCGGCGGGCGCGACCGCAATCTGTGGATCCACATACCCGTGGGCTATTACCGCACCATGATCAATCCGGCGCTCTCGTGGCGCTACGAGACGGCGGCCGACGACAAGGTGGCGGAGCGCCGCCTGTCGTGGCCGCGGGGCCGCGTGCTGGGCGGTTCCAGCTCGATCAACGGCCTCTTGTATGTGCGCGGCCAGCACCAGGACTACGACCACTGGCGCCAGCTCGGCAATCCGGGCTGGGCTTACGAGGACGTGCTGCCCTATTTCCAGAAGGCCGAGGATCAGGAACGCGGCGCTGACGAATTTCATGGCAGCGGCGGGCCGCTCAAGGTATCGGACATCCCCGACCGCCGCCCCATCTGCGAGGCCTTCATCGCCGCCGGCAAGGAACTGGGAATTCCCGGCAACACCGACTTCAACGGGGCGAGGCAAGAGGGCGTGGGGTATTTTCAGACCACCTCGCGGCGGGGTCGGCGGTCGTCCGCCGCCACCGCCTACCTCAAGCCCAATCGCGGGCGGCAGAATCTAAACGTCGTGACGCGGGCGCATGTTTCGCGCCTTGTCGTCAGCGAGGGCCGGGCCACGGGGATCGAGTGGCTGGAGCGCGAGGTGCCGCGTAGCGCCGACTGCCGGGGCGAGATCGTGCTGGCCGGCGGTGCCATCAACTCGCCGCAGCTTTTGCAGCTCTCGGGCATCGGACCGGGCGAGGTGCTCGGCGAACTGGGCATCGAAGTGGTGCAGGACATGGCCGGCGTCGGCCGCGATTTGCAGGACCACTACCAGGTGCGCTCGATCTGGGAGATCAAGGGTGCGCGCTCGCTCAACAGCGACGTCCACAATCCCTTCCTCAAGCTCATGATCGGCCTGCAATACGCCTTGAAGCGCAGCGGTCCGCTGACCATCAGCGCCGGCCAGGTGGGCATGTTCGCCCGCACCCGGCCCGAACTGGCGTCGCCCGACATCCAGTTCCACTTCATCCCCTTCAGCGCCGAAAAGCCCGGCCAGCCCTTGCACCGCTACGCCGGGGTGACCTCCTCGGTCTGCCAGCTCCGGCCGGAAAGCCGCGGCGAGGTGATGATTACTTCCGCCGATCACCGCCGGCATCCGCGCATCGAGGCCAACTATCTCGATGCCGAGCTCGACCGCCGTACCCTGGTCGAGGCCATGAAGCTCAACCGCCGGCTCTCCGAGACCCCGGCCTTCGCCAGGTATATGGCCCGCGAGCGCGAGCCCGGACCCGACTACCAGAGCGACGACGAGTTGCTGCAATACGCCCGCCAGAACGGCACCACCATCTACCACCCCACCAGCACCTGCCGCATGGGGCCGGACGAGCGCGCCGTGGTCGATGCGCGGCTGAGGGTCAAGGGCATCAATGGGCTGAGGGTGGCGGATTGCTCGATCATGCCGACCCTCATTTCGGGCAACACCAACGCGCCGGCCATCATGATCGGCGAGAAATGCGCCGACATGATCAAGCAGGATCGCCACGGCTGACGCCGGGTTTTTTTTTGGTCCCTCACCGGGCGCGCGCTCCGCGCGCTTGGCCTCCGCCCCCTAGAGGGGGGCGGCTTAGTGCGGGACTTTTGTAGACCCTCACCGGGCGGGCGCATCCGCGCCCTTGGCCTCCGCCCCTCCAAGGGGGGCGGCTTAGCGCCGACATCAAAGCGTGGTTTGTGTTGCTTGTTCTTTTATTGCAACGGGAGCGACCGCGACCCGCCGCTACTGCGGCGCGCCCGCGCAGGCAGCGGAGCGCAGCTCCGCCGCCGTGAGCGACAAAATCGTAACGTGGGTCCCAGACCCACGTTACGGCATCATCCAGCCGCCGTTGACTTCCAGAGAGTGGCCGGTGACGTAGCTCGCGAGGGCATTCGAGGCGAGAAACAAATAGGCCCCGGCGCATTCGTCGGGTTGGGCCATGCGGCCGAGCGGCACGTTGGCCATCAGGGCGTCGCGGATTTCCGGGGGCGTGATGCGCCGGTGCAATTCGGTGTCGAAGTAGCCCGGTGCCACGCAGTTGACGCGAATGCCGTGGGCCGCCCATTCGCGGGCCAGGCCGCGGGTCAGCGAGGTCACGGCGGCCTTGGTCATGGTGTAGACCACGGCGCCGGGTCCGCCGCCGAAGCGGGCCGCCACCGAGGAGGTGTTGACGATGGCGGCGCCGGGCGATTCTTTGAGGTAGGGGAAGGCGGCCCGGCAGGTGGCGGCCACGGCGTCGAGGTTGAGCGCCGTCACCTGGCGGTAGTCCTCACCGGCGTGTTCGGCGAAGGGGCGGCGCTTGAGGGGGCCGCCGGCGTTGTTGATGAGGATGTCGAGGCCGCCGAATAGCGCGGCGGTGTCAGAGACCAATTGCTCTCCGGCACCTTCCTGGGTGAGATCGGCGCCGATCGTCTCGGCCTCGCCGCCGGCCGCCAGGATGTTGTCGCGAACCTCGCGGGCGCGGGCCTCGCCGGCGCCGTAGTGGACCGCCACCCGGGCGCCGCAGGCGGCGAAGGCGGCCGCGGTGGCGGCGCCGATGCCGGCGCTGGCGCCGGTCACCAGGACGGCCTTGCCGGCAAATTCCACAAAGGGCTGGTTCCAAGTCACGATAATTACCCCCAATCACCCAACAAATACGGTTCCGTTTCCGCCTGCCGCGATTCTTCGCTAAGCTTCACCCAGGATCAAGCTGCCTGGGGGGCAGCGCTGTTTCAGGGAGCAACACGTGAGCGAAAGAAAATACCGGGTGGGCGTCAGCCCCCGCATCCGCCGCGCCGACGGCAGCCCCACCTTTCCCGCCTACGATCTTGCGCCGTTGGCCGGGGCGGCCGATATCGAACTGGGGCTGCTGCCCAGGGAAAAGATCCTCGAGCCCGAGACCCTCGATGATTTCGACGCCGTGATTCTGTTTCTCGAACAGGTCCGCGAGCAATCCTTCACCGGCACTGAATCCGTGCGCCTTGCCCACATCGCCCGTTTCGGCGTTGGCTACGACACCATCGACGTGCCCGCCTGCAGTGCCAACGACGTGGTCCTGACCATCACCCCCGACGGCGTGCGCCGGCCCATGGGCCAGGCCATCATGGCGCTGCTGCTGGCCATGGTGGGCAACCTTTTGCCCAAGGACCGCATCGCCCGGGGCGGTGCTCAGGCCTGGCCCGAAAGCCGCGATTTCCATGGCCGCGGCCTGGTGGACCTTACCTTGGGCACGGTGGGCTGCGGCAATATCGGCACCGAGATGTTCCGCCTGGCCAAGCCCTTCGAGATGCGCTTCATCGCCCATGATCCCTATGTCGACGCCGCCGAAAAGGCCGAGTTGGGCATCGAGATGGTGGATCTCGAAACGGTCTTCCGCCAATCCGACATCCTCACCTTCAACTGCTGGCTCAGCGACGAGACCCGCGGCATCGGCAGCCGCGAGCGGCTGGCGCTGATGAAGAGGGACGCGTTCTTGATCAATACCAGCCGCGGTCCCGTGGTCGACCAGCCGGCGTTGCTGGAAGTGCTGCAGGAACGCCGCATCGCCGGGGCGGCGCTCGACGTCTTCGATCCCGAACCGCCCGCTCCCGACGATCCCATCCTGGCGCTCGACAACGTCGTGCTGACGCCGCACGCGCTGGGCCACACCGACCAGATGCACGCGCTTTTCGGCGAGATCAACTGCGCCGCCGTCGAGGCCGTGCTGGCGGGCCAGGTGCCAGCCAACGTGGTCAACCCCGAGGTGCTCGAACAAGCCGGATTCAAGGCCAAACTGGGCCGCCTCGGCAGCGCCTGAGAGAGGAAATCATATGCCCAAGATCGACCGCTATGCCTTCATCGCCAGCGTCATCGCTTTCGCCATCCTGGCCATCGTGCTGTTTGCCACCTCGGGACAGGTTTAGCGGCCGGCTGTTTGACGCACTGAGTTCGGCGCGCACTGGCTGATGCGAGACCGATGACCTCCCGGTTCTCAGACTTGGTCGACTTCGGCTGGAATGCTTGTTTTGACACCCAACTCGAGCCCGACGACTTGGTTCGCACCGTCCCGGTACGAGTGATGGCGGTTCATCGCGGCGGCCTTAGCGTGGCCGGGCCTGCTGTCGACACACTGATACCACCCTTTGTTGCGGCCCTGGATGATGAAGAGACCACTGCTACTGTGGGCGATTGGTTGCTGCTCGATCCCAGGACATCCCGGCCGAAACGCCTTCTGGAGCGCAAGAGCCTGTTCAAGCGACGGGCTGCGGGAACCGGTCGCAAGCTGCAGCTCATTGCAGCCAATGTGGACACGGTGTTCATCGTCTCGTCCTGCAATCAAGACTTCAATATTGCGCGGCTGGAGCGCTATCTGGCGCTGGCGCGCGAGGCCGATGTTACGCCGGTCATCGTGCTCACCAAAGCCGACCTAACGGAAGAGCCCGAGGAATTCGCCCGTACGGCAGTCCAATCCCTGCCCGGTCTCTTGGTGGAAGTCTTGGACTCTCGCGATCCAGACAGGGTCGCTTGCCTCGCTCCTTGGTGCGTGAGCGGCCAGACGGTCGCGTTGGTTGGTTCGTCGGGCGTCGGAAAATCGACGTTGATCAATACGCTAATCGGCGTCGAGCGGATTGCGACACAAGGTATTAGAGAGGATGACGACAAGGGGCGACACACGACATCCGGACGCGCGCTATATCGTCTGCCGGTCGGAGGCTGGCTTTTGGATACGCCCGGCATGCGCGAGTTACAACTGGCCAGCGTGAGATCGGGGATCGATGATGTGTTTGCCGACGTCGTTGTCTTGGCGGGGGAGTGCCGATTCGGTGATTGCCGACACGAAACCGAGCCAGGTTGTGCCGTATTGACGGCAATAGAGTCGGGCACACTTGATGCGGCTCGCCTCAAGCGCTGGCGAAAACTCGCCGCCGAGGAGGCGCACAACTCTGGAAGCCTAGCCGAGCGCCGCGCCAGCGATCGTGCGTTCGGCAAAATGGTGAAGGTCGTCATGAGAGAAAAGCGCCAGCACGACAAGGGGTGATAGAGCTATATGTACTGCGTCAGCCAGAGCGCGATTTCCGGGTTGAGCAGCACGATGGCCAGGCCGATGAGCTGCAGGCCGATGAAAGGCCACATGGAATTGAATATCTGGTTGAGCGTTATTTCCGGTGGCGCCACGCTTTTCAGGTAAAAGCAGGCCGGCCCGAAGGGCGGGCTGAGGTAGGAAACCTGCATATTGAGCGTGAACAGAATGCCGAACCAGATGGGATCGTAGCCCAGCGCGACAATGACGGGGACGAAGATCGGCATGGTCAGCAGGCAGATGCCGATCCAGTCCATGAAGGTGCCCATGACGATCAACAGCGCCATCATGATGACGATGATGGCCAGCGGCGGCACCGGCAGCGTCGTCAGCATGGTCTTCATGTAGGCGGTGCCGCCCATGATGTTGTAGATGCCCACGAGCGCGTTGGCGCCGAAGGAAAGCCAGATCAGCATGCCCACGGTGCGCATGGTCTGGTAGAGCGCATCGCGCATCATGGTGAGGTTGAATTCGCGCCTGACGACGGCCGAGACCATGGCCCCGGCAACGCCGACGGCGGCCGCCTCGGTGACCGAGGCGATGCCGGCATAGATGCTGCCCAGCACCCAGACGATGACGGCCAGCGGCAGGATCAATCCCTTGACCAGCCTGATCTTTTCCGTCCGGTCGATCTTCATGTCCGAATCGCTGACCTTGGGCGCCAGGCTCGGATTGATCCAGCAGCGCACGATGATGTAGGTGATGTAAAGGGACGCCAGCAGCAAACCCGGCCCAGCACCGGCCAGAAAGAGCTTGCCGATCGAGACATTGGCCACCAGACCGTATACGATTAATACAACGCTAGGTGGTATCAACGTGCCCAATGATCCGCCGGCGCAAATGGTGCCGATAGCCAGCTTTGGGTCGTAACCCAGCCGCAGCATCTGGGGCAACGCCACCATGCCCAGCAGCACGATCTCGCCGCCGATGATGCCGGTCATGGCGGCCATGAAGACGGCCACCAGCGTGGTCTGCACGGCGACGCCGCCGGGCAGCCGCCCGGCCAGCAGGAACATGGCGTCGTATAGGTCGCGCGCCACCCCCGAGCGCTCCAGCACGCAGGCCATCAGGACAAACAGCGGCACCGCGACGAAGACGTATTCGGTGACGAAACCGGTCACCCGGCTGGCCACCAGGGGCAGGCCGGCGAAGCCGAGCTGGTAGAGGGTGCAGGCGATGGCAACGGTCAGCGTGGTGTAGACCAGGGGCACGCCGAGCGCCATCAGCGTCAGCATGGAGGCGATAATGATCAGCGAGATGACTTCGATGCCCACGGCCCTAGTCCTCGCCCCGCAGCAACTTTACCGCCAGGCTGAGGTTGGCCAGCACCACCAGCACGGCGCCGATGGTGATGGCCGGCTTGACGATGCCGTAAAGTGGCGGGTCCCAGGCGCTGCCGGTCTTTTCCCAGACCTCGATGGCCATCAGGCTTTGGTCCCAACTGGCATAGACCAGGAGGCCGACGCATACCAGACCGATGAGCACGGCGAAGCCTTCGAGCAGGCGTTGGATGCGCCGCGGCAGGATCTCGAAAAGCGCCGTGATGCGCACGTGTGCCCGTTCCTTGGTGACGTAGCCGCCGGACAAAAGGTACGACACGGCGCAGATGATGATGACGAATTCATGGGCCCACAGCGTCGGCGCATTGAAAACGTACCGCAGCGTGATTTCGTAGCACGATATGGCCACGGCAAAGAGATAGAAATAGGCGGTCGTGCGGCCGACGAAATCGTTCAACAAATCGATCAACTTGATCATTCAGAGCCCCCGCTGGCGGCCGTCGGGAAGAGGGGAAAACGGCAAAACAGAGAGTCCCGTGACACGGTGTCACGGGACTCGTTTTTGTTTGCAGTGAACTCCGGTCGCTCTAGTCGAGGAGCGCCATCTTCTTCATGAAGGCCATGTGCGATTCGTAGGCTTTCTTGGCCAAGGGGCTGGTCTTGGAAAAGTCCTTCCAGGCTCCGGCAGCGATGTTGCGCAGCTTGTCACGCTCGGCCTGGGTCCAGTTGATGATGGTGGTCGCCTTGCTCGCCCGGTCGCGGGCCACCAGCGTGCGATCGCTGATCTCCAGTTTCTGGATCAGATCCATCATGGTCGAGCGATACCAGAAGTCGACGGCCAGTTTGTCGGCCGCCGAGAGCGCGTCCCACTTGTTCTGGCTGACCGTGAAATGAATGATCGGCATGGAATGGATGCCCGGATAGATCGGGAACTTGGCGATGTCATGCAGGCCAATGCTCTCGTCCTCGGTGTAGGAGGAATAATCCGCGGCCTGGATCACGCCCTTTTGCAGGCTGGTGAAGACCTCGGAGGCAGGCAGACCGACCGGATTGGCGCCGGCGCGGCGGAAGACCTCGGCGGCCAGCCCCTCGGGCGAGCGCATCTTGACGCCCTTCATGTCGGCGACGCTCTTGATGGGGATGGTCGAGGTGAAGGATTCCTTGGCGTAAGGCGCGCAGCCCACCACCTTGACGCGCTTCTTGGTGTACTTGTCGAAGGCTTCCTGGAAGATGTCCATGCCGCCGCCCTGATAGCAGTAGCTGAGCAACTGCCAGGGCGTGTCGTAGCCGGCGATGAGATCGCCCATCACCGCGAACACCTTGTCGCGGCCGCCGAAATAGACGGTGGCGGTGAAGTCGCCCTGCAGGATGCCCTGGCCCACGGCGTCGATGGTCTGGTTGTGCGGCACCACGGCGCCGCCGCCAACCCAATTGATTGCCACCCGCCCGCTAGTCAGGGTCTTGAGCTTGGCGCCCCAGGCCTCGACATGCTTGAAGATGGCCGAACCGGCGGGCATCGAGGTCTGTACGGTCCAGGTTTCGGCCAAGGCCCAGGTCGAGGCGGCGACGGACATCGCGCCGGCCAGCAAAATGGACTGGGATAGTCTTGCCATTTTCATCTTTGGTCTCCCTGTAGACGAGCCGTGAATGGCTCGGTTGTCCCCCCAAAGAACATGCCGCCGAAACGAGCGAGGCTTGACCGCCTCGATCTTGCGTGCCCTGAGCCGACGACAATCACCCCTTTGACGACGACGACGGTCGCCGATGATAGCGCTAACACCATATGCCGTTTGGCATTTCCTTGTCCACCGAATTGTAGACGCAGGGCGATGCTGCTTAGCTATTCGATGACCATCAGCGCCGTGCGGTTACGCGCGATGAAATCCCAGTCGTAGTCGACGCCGAGCCCGGCGCCATCGGGTACCGGCACGCAGCCATCGGCGCCCAGATCCTCGGCCTGGTCGGAATAGCCGCAGGCATAGACCGGCGGCACCGTGTTGGGCATATCGGGGCCGATCAGGGCCATTTCGTAAAAGTGGGTGTTGCGCAGTGCCGCCATCACCGCACGATGGGCGGGCCCGCAGGCGTGGACCTGGACATCGAGCCCCAATGCTTCGCAAAAGTGGGCCAGTTTCATGGCACCCGTTATTCCCATGTCGTATTCGGGATCGGCGTGGATCATGTCGGAGCCGCCCTGAAGCAGGAAATCCGCTTTCAACTCGAGGCCGCGCACGTGCTCGCTGACCAACAGCGGCGTCTTCAGTTGCTGGCGCAGGCGGGCGTGGGCGAAGGCGGAGGTGCCGCCGTCGCGGTAGGGATCCTCGTACCAGAAATAGTCCGCCTCGTCACAGGCCCGGCCGACGTAAAGGGCATCCCGATAGGTGCGCAACTGGCAGGCCGGATCGATCATCAGGGGGAAGCCATCACCCACGCTCTGGCGCACGCCGAGCAGGTTGGTAGCCTCACGGGTGGCGTCGCCGTCGTGCCAGCCGTGGATCTTGAAGCCCTTGAAGCCCTGCTGCTGGCACTGCCGGGCGAACTCGGCGAAGGCTTCGGGGCTCGAGAGGCCGCCGGGTTCCTCCTGGCCGTGATAGCTGCTGGCGTAGGTCGGCAGGCGATCTTTGAAGCCGCCCAGCATCTGCGTTACCGAAAGTCCGTGCTTCTTGCCTGCCAGGTCCCAAAGCGCGATGTCCAGCACGCCGTGGCCCATGTGGTCGTAGGCCCGCACCTCGCGCTTGAGATCGTCGAAGATCAGGGCGCGCTGTTCGGGGTCGCGGCCCAGCAGCGCCGGTGCCAGCATCCGCACTTGGCCCAGCGTGCCGGCCGTGCCTACCCAGTGGCTGACATATTCGCCCTGGGCCCCGTCGTCGCAGCTAATCTTGACCGCGAAGCGGCTGGCCGGAAGCTTCTCGCCCTTGGCATAGATCATGTTGCCGACTCCGGAGGTGCCGGCACGGCCCAGACCGAGGTTCTCGACCTCGAAGCTAAAAGTGTGGATTTCAACGCGATCGATCTTGCTCACGGGGGGTCTCCTAGCCCAGAATAAGTCGCGATGATAACGCTAACATAGTACTTTGCGTCCGGCCAATAAGCCGTTAGAAATGCAGCGGTCATAGGGAGCGGGGAGGGGCCTCGCGGCAGGGAGAATGAAAGTGCGTTCCAACAGGGCGGCATCCGGCCGGGTGCGCATGCTCGACGTGGCCCGCGAGGCTGGCGTCTCGGCCCAGACCGTGTCGCGCGTCCTGCGGCTGCCGGAAAAGGTGGCCGAGGCCACCCGCCAGCGCGTTCTCGACG
The DNA here is from genome assembly GCA_030740435.1 of Alphaproteobacteria bacterium. Classification (NCBI taxonomy): domain Bacteria; kingdom Pseudomonadati; phylum Pseudomonadota; class Alphaproteobacteria; species Alphaproteobacteria bacterium. The sequence goes on from JASLXG010000235.1 coordinate 10,114, forward strand.
CCGTCGAAAAGCTCAACTATGTGCCCGATCTGGCGGCCAGCTATCTGGCCTCGAACCGCAGCCGGGTGGTGGCGCTGGTGATGCCCAGCGTCTCGATGTCGATCTTCGCCGACACCGCCGCCGGACTGACCAGCAGCCTGGATCAGGCCGGTTATCAGTTGCTGCTGGCGCACACCGGCTATTCTCTCAACGACGAGGAGGCGGCCATCCGCGCCTTTCTCGGGCGCCGGCCCGATGCCATGGTCCTGATCGGCGTGGAGCACAGCGCCCGAGCCGAGGAGATCCTGCGGCTCTCGGAAATTCCCGTGGTCCAGACCTGGGCTCTGACCGACAGCCCGATCGACATGGTCGTCGGCTTTGACAACGTCGGCGCCGGTTCCGCCCTGGCAGAGTATTTCATCGAACGGGGTTACCGGCGCCTGGCCTTTGTGGGAAACAACGAACTGCGCTCGCGCCAGCGCAGGGAGGGTTTCGTTGCGGCCTTGGCGGGCCGGGCTCCGGCGCCAACGATCGTCAGCCACGAAAGTGTCACGGCGCTGATGGACGACGGTTCCGCCGCCCTGGCCGAGGTGCTGGAACGCCAGCCCGACACCGATGCCATATTCCTGGCCAGCGATATAATGGCTGCCGGTGCCATTTTCGAGTGCCAACGCCGCGGCATCCGGGTTCCCGAGGATGTTGCCATCGCCGGTTTCGGCGGCTACGAAATCGCCCACCAAATCACGCCCAGCTTGACCACCGCCGAGGTTTCGGGGCGCCGCATTGGTGAACTGGCGGCAGGGCTCATCACCGCCAAACTGGCCGGCGAGCCGTGCGAGAAAAGCGTCATCGACGTCGGATTCCGTATCGTTCGGCGCGACAGCGCCTGAAGGCGATATTTTTCTAGCCCGTCTTGGCCAGGAAGCTGTTGGCCGCCGAGCGCTGGTTCTCAAAGATCGAACCCTGGTGCGGTGCCGGCGGCAACGGCATGCGCACGGGCACGTCGGCCAGGCGAGGCTCTAGCGTGGCCTGACCGTTCAGCAGACGGGAATCGAATTCCGCGATGTCGGGCACGCCGAGCAGCGGAAAGGCATCGGCCGCCAGGTACTGGAAGAGCAACAGTCGCCGCGGCCGGAGCGAACTGTTGGGCACGGATCCGTGCAGCGTGCGGCAGTGATGGATGCTGATCGAGCCGGCCGGGCCCAGCACGGGCACTGCCTGGTCGAGAGCGATGGCGTGCTTCTCCACGTCGATGGCACCGCAAAACGCACCGCCGCTGTGGTGGTCGTAGACCGGGCCCCGGTGGCTGCCGGGGATGACCATCAAGGGGCCGTTCTCCGCGTCGACGTCGTCGAGCATGATGCCAACCGCCGCCAGGTCGTCGTTGGTGTGGGGATAGAAGGCCCAATCCTGGTGCCATTCCACGGCGGCGCCGCCGTCCGCTTCCTTGAGATTGAGCTTGCCGGTGTCGAAGCGGAGGCCCGGCCCGATCAGGCGGCCGAGGATATCGACGACTTTCTCGTGGCCTGCCGCGGCGGCATAGGCCGGGTGATGCAGATGCGGCGTTTTGATGCGTCGCACCCGGGGCCGCGTTGCCGTGTGATCGTCCTCGAGGTCGTAAACTTCGTTGTGTTCGGAGACCTCCCGCGAACGCTCGACGAACTCATCGGTGGCCGCCCGAAGTTCCGTGATCTCGGCCGGCGAGAAAACCTCGGGCACAAACAGATAACCCGATCGGCGGTAAAGCTCGATTTCCTGATTCGAGATCATCGTGGTTTCCCCGGCGGTCTTTTTGGCTAGCGTCGATAGCGCTAACATGGAGCGCAAGGCAGCGATTTCAAGAATCTTCGCCAAACTTTACATGCGCTGATGGCAGCGCTAACATTTAGCCCTTGAATGGTCTCCGCCATTGACCGCTCCGGCGCCGTGGGGGGAGCGCGCAATCGAGAAGGAGAGCCTGATGGCTTCCGCCACCCACCGGGAAAATATTCTCGCCGTGATCCGCGGCGAAACGGTCGAAACCATACCTTGGGTGCCGCGCATCGATCTTTGGCACAACGCCCAGGAGCTGCGCGGCACCTTGCCGGAAAAGTTCGCCGGCATGCGGGTCGAGGAGATCCACCGCGCCATGGGCTGGCCGCTGCACAAGTTCTCGCCCGAATACAGCCGCCCTGAAAAGCCCGAAGACCTCAACCACCGCTCCATCGGTCTGTTCGACCTGAAGGAGTTTCCCTACACCTACGAGTTCCCCGCCGACGTCGATATCCGCGTCAGCCATGAGGTCAACGGCAACGAGGAAATGACCCACATGGAATACCACACGCCGGTGGGCATGGTGTCCACGCGCCACGGCTTGACGCCGGAGATGCGCAAGTCCGGCGCCTCCATCTCCTGGGTCAAGGAGCACGCCATCAAGGGGCCCGAGGACTACAAGGTGCTGACCCACATCTTCGGCAACATGTCGATCAAGCCGGCTTACGAGCGCTACAACGCCTGGCGCGACTACATTGGCGACGACGGCATCGCCGTGGCCCACGGCCTGGGCCTGGCTTGCACCTCGCCCATGCACTTCATCCAGAAGACCTTCCTCGACGCCACCGACTTCTACCTCCATCACCACGATTACCCGACCCAGATGGCGGAGCTTCTGGATGCTCTCGAAGGTATCTACGATCAGCTCCTGGAGGTGGTGGCCGGCGCCAAGGTGGACGCCATCCTGTGGTCGGCCAACGTCGACGACATGATCACTTATCCGGCGCTTTATGAGGAATACTTCCTGCCCTGGTGCCATAAGGCGGCCGAAATCCTCAAGCCCACCGGCGCCGTCATGATCAATCACCCGGACGGCGAGAATCAGGGCTTGATGGACTTGATTGCGGATAGCCACATGGACGTGGCCGATGCCGTCACGCCCTGGCCCATGACCAAGGTGCGCATCGAGGAATACTACGACCACTGGTGCCGGCCCGGGCACCTGACCATTCACGGCGGTATTCCCGAGATGCTGCTGCTCGAAAAAACCGCAACCCATGAGGATCTCGAGATGTTCATGGACAATCTCTTCAAGACCATTTCGCCGGGCACCCGTTTCATTGCCTCGATCGGCGATACCATGCCGCCCGATGCCGATTTCGACCGCCTGCTGTACATCGGCGAGCGCATCGAGAAGGACGGCAGCCTGCCGCTCAAGGCGGGCAGCTTCCAGCCCCTGACGCAGGCCAATCTCGAGGCGGCCGCGGAGGCCGTGACGCCCCAATCGGTGAGCGAAACCGTGGCCGCCCTGGAGGTGGGCAAGGTTTTCGAGCAGATCACCGCGGATGTACTGGAGGGCGACGAAGAGCAGGTCGTCATCAATGCCAAGAAGCTGCTGGACCAGGGCATCGCGGCCGGCGACATCTTGAACAAAGGCATGCTGCCGGCGATGGACGTGATCGGCACGCGCTTTTCCGACGGCACCGTCTTCATTCCCGAGGTGCTGCTCTCGGCCCGGGCCATGAACGAGGGCCTCAAGGTGCTCGATCCCTATCTCGCCAGCGACAACGTAAAACGGGGCGGCACGGTGCTGATGGGCACGGTGCTGGGCGATCTCCATGACATCGGCAAGAACATGGTCGTCAGCATGCTCAAGGGCACGGGTTACGATGTTGTCGATCTCGGGGCCAATGTTTCGACTGAGGATTTCGTACAGAAATGCCTGGAACACAGGCCCGACGTGCTCGGTCTCTCGGCCTTGCTGACCACCACCATGCCGCAGATCATCGAGGTGCTGGCGGCCTTGACCGAGGCCGGCATACGCCAGGACATCAAGGTCATCGTCGGCGGTGCGCCGGTCAACCAGAAATATTCCGACGACGTCGGCGCCGACGGTTACGCCCAGGACGCCGGCGAGGCCGTAGCCCTGGCCCGGCGTCTGGTCGAAGCGTAGGGAATTGAAGCTTCGCCGGCCTATTATCCTTGCAAATCTAAGGATCAACTTTAAATTTGCGAGCTTGTGTAAAGTGGTGCCTGCCACCACTTTCTCACCAATTTTCCATCGGTAACTATCTGCTACAGAACGATTTTTTTGCCAGGGGCGTGGAAAAAAAGTGGTGCCTGTCACCATTTTTCCGGCGCACCGGATGCTGGAGGCGTAGGCAGGGCGAAGCAACCTCCCACCCCAACCCTCATATGGGAGTCTCGTTGTCAAGGTGGAACTCCTTTTGGTTTGGTTGTGATCGTCAGGCTTCGCACAGGATGGCCTCGTTTACGTTTTGAGCGGCATTGCCGCATCACCTCATATCCGGTCGGGCAC
>JASLXG010000236.1 GCA_030740435.1 Alphaproteobacteria bacterium
AGGGAACAGTCTGCCACATTTTTCGTGGCGATCGAACTGAGCCTGAAAGGTTGGCTGGTGTGTATTCATAGTCCAGACCGTGATCGCTTGTCGCATTACGACATTGGTGCGGGTGACTGCGACAAGCTGCTGGCGCTGATCGAACAGGCACGAGCGCGGGTACGCGCTACGACAAAACCGACACAAGCTATGCCGCAAACTTGAGCCTCGTCGCCACCATCATTGATTTGCGTTAATTGTCAACGGACCCTAGGGCAGATTCACGAAACCGTCATGTTGACGCGCGAGGCCGGTATATTCCTCGAGTTCGGCCTGATGTTCGGCCAACCTGGCGAGGACGAGGTGTCGCTGCGCGATTCGGTGCAGTTGGTCAAAGACATTTCCTACGACGAATTTCGCACCCAGAAAATCTTCGGCTGCGTACCCTTCCCGGGAACGGCGCTCTACGACTGGTGCAAGCAAACTGGCCGCATCAAGAACGACCAGGACTTCTACGACCGCTACATCAGTCAGGACTGGTCGCTCGACCAGTTGCCGGTCAACATGACCGACCTGCCTGGCGAACAGGTTGCACGGATGTTTCAGCAGGCCAACCAAGAGCTGGCCGAGTTCTACGCCAGAGAAATGCCGCGCAGTTGGATCCAACTTTTCGGCGGCGATGTGGCCGAATTCGAGAACTACGAACAAGGTCGGATGACCCTGCAGCACCTCGACCAGTTCACCGAGTCGAGTGGCTCGACATTCGACACCAGCGGCCGCACCTGAAGACCCTGACGTCGGGTCGGACCATCCGGCCCTGGCTGCGGCGGCGCGTCCAGGGCACACTGGCCACCATAGGCCGCTTCCGGCCCGGGCTTCGGGATCACCACCTGTCATGCTCAACGTTGGCTTCATCGGCTATCGAAACCACGCGGCGCGGCTGCTCCAGGTCGTCGAGGAATGGCCGGCCGCCGCCGTCAGAAAGATCTTCCATCCCAGCAAAACCGGCCCCGATCTCCGCCGCACCAAGGCTTTCGATTCCCTGCTGGACTGCGACTGCATCTTTCTTTGCTCGCCCAACGACAGCCACTTCGAATACGTCGAGCGCCTCAAGGACTATGAGGGCTACGTATTTTGCGAAAAACCGCCTTTTGCCAGCCTGCAGGAAATAGACCGCTTCGCTTTCGATCCCGGGCGGATATTCTTCAATTTCAATCACCGCTTCGGGCTGCTCTCGGAGATCCTGGCGGCACCCGACAAGCACGAGCTGGGGGAGCTGCTGTTTGCCGATGCCACGGTGACGCACGGCCTAGCCTACAAGGATCAGTATCCTGGGTCGTGGCGCAGCGACATCGCCCGGCATCCCAACGGGGTGCTGGAAACCGTGGCCATACATCACATCGATCTCTTCCTCTACCACTTGGGCGACCTCCGGGATTTTGATTTCCGAATCTCTAATTCCGCCGGCACCGGCAGCGCCCCCGACACCAGCTTCGCAACCCTGCACTTCGAGAGCGGCAGCCATGCCACCGTCCGCAGCTCCTACGCCGCGCCACACGTCGACAGCACCACCTTGGTTTTCGCCAACGGAACAGTCGAGCAGATCGACAACACGGTCACGCTATACGGCCCCCGCAACACCTTCGACGACCGGGGACTGTTCACCGCACCGCCGGTCCGGCACCGCTGGCAGGGCGACGACCTGGACCTCTACCTCCAGTCCTTGAGAAACTCAGTTTTCTTCTTCCTTGAGACCTGTGCCAATCGGGGCCGGTTTGCCGACCGCCTGGCCCGGATCAGTTTGCTTTCCAACAGACTGATCCTGGAGCGCGCCGGCTAACCGGCCGGCCGGCCGGCGCGGCCGCTAAGAACGTGATCCCCATCGCGGCGCATCAGTCCCGCTAGGGATCCCGGCTCAGCCCGGCCTCCTCGATGGCGGCCAGGCAGGCCGGCCACAGCGTTTCCTGGTGGCGGCCCAACTCGGCCAGGACCTGCCAGGAATAGATGCCGGTGTCGTGCAGGTCGTCGAAGACCAGGCGCACGGCATAGTGGCCCACCGGCTCGACGGCGACGATGTTGACGTGGCGCCGCCCGGTGACCAGCGTTTTCTGACCGGGGCCATGGCCCTGGACCTCGGCCGAGGGGCTTTCGACGCGCAGGTATTCGGCCGGCAGTTGGTACGAAGTGCCGTTGTCGAAGTCGACCTCGAGCAGGTGATCCTGCTTTTTCAGGCGGATCTCGGTGGGGCGGGGGGTGGCGTTCACGGTCATTCCTCGAATGTCATTCCTCGAATGCTAGTCCTCGAGCTGGCGCGCCTCGTCCACCAGCATGATCGGGATGCCATCACGGATGGGGTAGGCGAGTTTGGCCTGGCGGCTGATCAGTTCCTGGTTTTCGGCATCGTAATCGAGCGGCCCCTTGGTCAGCGGGCAGACCAGGATCTCCAGCAGCTTGGGGTCGACGGTGTGGCTTTCGGCCATGGTTCGGCTCCGGGATGGACGATCGGGGGGCTATTGCAGGGGGGCCGGGTCGCCGCTCTGGCGGCCGGCGAATTCCAAGAGCGCCGTCAGCACCCGGGCTCGTTCAGCCAGCGCCGGCGCCTCCAAGAGCGCCTGCTTCTCGGGCGGCGCAAAGGGACAGAGCATGGCCAGCGAAGTGATCAGAATCTCGCTCGAAACCTGGTCCAGGGTGCGCCAATCGGCGTCGACGTCGAAGATGTCGAGATAGCCCCGCAGCGCCTGCAGCAGGGCTTCGCGATCGACCTCCGTGCCGTCTTCCGGCTCGAGATCGCGGCGGAAACGGGCATAGCTTACCAGGGCGCGCCGGTAGGTCCGCTCCAGCGGCAACTCGTCGACTAGGGCAAAACGGCAGAGCCCGGTGAGGGTAATGAGAAAACGGCCGTCCTCGGTGGAGCTGAATTCCGATATGCGCCCCAGGCAGCCGGTGCGGTAGAGCGCCGGCTGTTCGTCGCGGGTTTGGGGGTCGGTGGGCTGGACCATGCCGATGATGCGCTGGGTTTCCATGGCGTCCCGCACCATTTGCAAATAGCGCCCCTCGAAGACGTTGAGCGGCAGGTGCCCGCGCGGCAGCAGCAGCGCCCCGGCCAGCGGAAAGAGCGGCACCAGCCGGGCCAGCCGATCGAAGCCGATTTCGGGGAGCAGGGTCACGAGAAGAGGATCGAGGAGAGCCGCTGGCGGCCCTCCACGGTGACCTCGTCGCTAGCGCCGAAGGCGTCGAAGAGCTTGAGCAGCTGCTGGCGCGCGGCCTCGTCGTTCCACTTGCGGTCGCGCCGCACGATCTCCATCAACTCGTCGACGGCGGCCTGGCGCTGGCCGGCGGCGAGATGGCCAAGCGCCAGGTCGTAGCGCGCCTGGTGATCGTTGGCATTGGCCTCCAGCCGGGCCTGCAACTCGCCCAGGTCGCCGGCCTGGCCGGCCTCTTGGGCCTCCTGGGCCAAGGCGAGCGCGGCGCGCACGCTGGCCACCTCGGCGTGCTCGGCCTGGTCGGGCGCCACCATGTCGAGGGTCTGCTGGGCCCGCTCATGGTCGTTGCTGTCGAGGTAGCAGCGCGCCAGCCCGGCCGCCGCCACGGCATCGCCGGGCTCCTGCTTGAGCACCTGGCCGTAGAGCCCGGCCGCGGCGGCAACCTCGCCCGCCTGGTAAAGCGTCGCCGCCTGCGCCAGCGCCTCTTCCACCGGCGTCGGCCCGATGGCACCGGCCAAACGCTCGACGAAGTCCTTGACCTGGCTTTCCGGCACCGCCCCCATGAAGCCGTCGACCGGCTGGCCGTCCTTGAAGGCAAACACGGTGGGGATCGACTGGATGCGCAACTGGGCCGAGATCTCGGGGTTCTCGTCGACATTCACCTTGACCAGCTTGACTTGGCCGCCGGCCGCCTTGACCACCTTCTCCAACGCCGGCGTCAGCTGTTTGCAGGGGCCGCACCAAGGCGCCCAGAAGTCGACGATCACCGGCACCTGGCGCGAGGCCTCGATGACATCGGCAACGAAACCCTTGGTATCGCTCTCCTTGATCAGCCCGGCCGCGTCCGCGCCCGGCGCCGTGCCTTCACCGATAATCTGCTCCATGGATTGGTCTTTTCTGCCTGCTGGCTGCTGGGGATTCGATTGCTACCAAAGATGGGGGCCGCCCCGGCCCGGGGCAAGGGCGGGCGCTCGGTCGACTCTAGCCCGCATTTCCCACCGGGTCACGGCCTGCGTCGCACCGTGAAAAGGCACGCGGCTGCCGTCTTTACGGAATCTTCGTGGCTTTTGGGTATGAAATGGCCCACATGAGGCCGAGGTGGGGTGTGAGGGAGACCAGCCAAGGAAAACCTACGGGGAATAACAGGGAATAACAGGGAACAATCATGGAAGCCACCCTATCTATGTACGCTGGCACCGCCGTCGTCTTGTTGGTCGTTGCCATCGGCCTGGGCCGGCGTCTGGGCAGCCGCCGCGTTTCCCGGGCCAACGCCATGCGGCGCCCCTCGGGCGACCACATCGAACGCCTGCGACAGCAGTTGCGCGAAGACCTCCGGGCCTGAGCCGGCTTGCCGGCGCCCTTGCCAAGCCGGCGCGGCAGGGGTTATATACCGGGCCTCGATCTCCGGGCCGGTCCCGGACCCCGGCGCGGGCGTAGCTCAGGGGTAGAGCGCAACCTTGCCAAGGTTGAAGTCGTGAGTTCGAATCTCATCGCCCGCTCCATTTTCTTTCAAAGACTTAGCGCTATTTGCGCGCAAGCATTGTCCTTCCGCTGTCACACATGTGTCACAGCTGGAGGCAAAAAACCGTGGCTTCGCTCAGGAAACGTGGCGACAAATGGCAGGTTCAAGTCAGGCGAAAGGGCGTAGCTGCCGTCAGCAGGACGTTCCTTCGGAGAGGCGACGCCCAGGAGTGGGGGCGCAGGATCGAGGTTCTGGCCGACCGTGGTGAGTTGGCGAGTTACCAGGAGCAAGACGGGCTGACGACCCTTGGCGATTTGCTTATGCGCTACCGCGACGAAGTGTGCCCAAGCAAGAAATCGGGGCGGTACGAAGCAACCCTCATTGATGCCATTCTAAGACGTTCCCTCTCGCGCTCGGTCTGTATCACCGGCATGTGTGGCTCATGAGGTGTTTGGGCAAGTAATGCTGCGAGCGCCTCCTTGAGGCGGGAATTTAGAGGAATGGTCCTGCCGCCGTTGCCACCCTTAGAGGTTGCATCCTGGCCTACCCCCCGAAAACTGGTCCAGCCCGGATGTTAGGATTGGGTTGGCTTGAAGGAGGGCAAAATGGCGAAGAAGAATCACACGGTTGAGCAGATTATCGGCAAGCTCCGCGAGGCGGAGGTCCGGCTAAGCCAGGGAGAGACG